>JALOAB010000083.1 GCA_023229045.1 Fidelibacterota bacterium | reverse complement strand
TCTGTTTTTCGGTCAGTTTACCGCCCAATCCGGCAAGCAGGATATCCGTATAGCTTTTAATCACGCTGAGCGGACTGCGCAAGTCGTGCGCGGCAATGCCGAGAAATTTGGTTTTTTCGTCATTCAAGAATGCCAGGTTCTGATAAAGGCGACTTTTCTCAACGATAATCGCCACCTGATCGGCGATTTTTTGGAAAAGATCGACGTGCGTCCTCCGATAGGCGTCCTTTCGATGACTGGAGAAAAAGATAAAGCCGACCGGTTGGGTTTGAATTATCAGTGGACAGGTCAGGCTGGAGCGCATGCCCTCAGCCAGGATCAGACGCGTTGAGGTCGAGCGTGGTTTTTCGTTCAGATATTGTTTGAGATCTTTGATGATACGCGGTTGGTTGGTATGTATGATTTGTTCTAGACTGCTGTTTTTCAGGGGAGCGGAATAGCCTTCTTTCAATTTAATGACCGGAAAATTACTGCGGGTACAACACGACCGAACGTTTTTGCCGTCGTCAGTCAGGAGCGCCACCCCGATCCGGTCGTATGGGATAATGGTTTGAAAGGAATCGAAAATCCGATCGAGCACTTCCATCAAATTCAAACCGATATTGATCTGGGTAGTGAGATTGGACAGAGTCGCCAGTTCCTGCCATTTTTTTCGGATTTGCATAATTTCGCGACCGAGGGCCGCGATCGGATCATCCGGTTCGATCTTCAGCACGCCGGGAGTTTTTCCTTTCCGCAGGGCAATTAGCGCCCGGCGGTATTCCTTTAAACGATTATCTTTCATGTTTGTGAAATTTACGGTTTTTCGACATAATTTGTTTTTTCTCGGTTACAATCGCTTTTTGTTTTTCTTTGTGACTGAGGTTTTTGGCGACGAATAATTTTTTACCGCTGAAAGGATCGAGGCCGGTGTGATACATCAGCGCCGAATAGGTCGAAGGCGCCGGGATAAATATTTGTACCTGTTGCGGGGTGATTTTCATGAAATCGGTCGCGAAGGTTTTTAGTTTTTGCATGTCTTCAAAAGTACAACCCGGATGAGCCGCGATCAGGTAATAGGTCAGGAACTGCTTTTTATCAGCAGCTTGGGTGTATTGATAAAATAATTTGGCAAACGCGACCAACATTCCCCGGTCAGGTTTGCCCATCAGGTGTAAGACTTTCGGAACGACATGTTCGGGCGCAATTTTCATCTGACCGGAAGTATGTTCGTCCACGACTTCGCGCAGGTATTTGCGACCCCATTTCCGATCCGCCAGCACTAAATCGTGTCGAATACCGGAAGCTACAAACACTTTGCGCACTCCGGGAATGGCGCGCAACCTGGTAAGCAGTTCGATCTGTTTTTTGTGGCTGATTGGCATTTGCGGACAGATTTCGGGATAAATACAGCGCTTGTTGCGACAACTGCCGTTTTTGATTTTTTGGGAACATTCGAAGCCGTACATATTGGCGGTTGGTCCGCCTACGTCGGAGACTATGCCCTTGAAACCGGGCATCGTCGTAAAATGGCGAACTTCCCTGATGATCGATTCCGGACTGCGCCATTGTACGGTGCGTCCTTCATGCATGGCAATTGCGCAAAAATTACATTCACCGTAACAACCGCGGTGAGTCGTAACCGCGAAGCGAATCGTTTCCAGGGCTTTAACGATACCTTGCTGAGCGTAATAGGGATGCACGTCGCGTTCGTAATCCAGGTCGTAAATCGCGTCGAGTTTGTTCTGTGTCAATGGTAAAACCGGCGGATTGATCACCAGCCAGCGCGTATCATATTTCTGCGCCAGAGGTTGAGCGGTCAGAGCGTCGTTATTGAGGTAAAATTCATGGAACATGCGGATGAAGACTTTCGGATTATCACGCACCTTTTCGTAAGCCGGTAATTCATCCGATTTTTCCGGTTTCCGGGGGGCGATATAACAAATGCCGCGGAGGTCGCGATAATCGCTGTCATTTTTTAAGGCGTTGGCTAATTCCGCTATGGCTTGCTCAGCCATGCCGTAAACCAGGATGTCAGCCTTGGCATCGAATAGGATCGAGCGGCGCACCGCATCGCTCCAGTAATCGTAATGCGCCACGCGCCGCAGACTGGCTTCGATACCGCCCAGTACGATCGGGCGGGTGTTTTTAAAATATTGACGGATGAGGTTGGTATAAACGATAACGGCGCGATCGGGACGCCGATTGTTCAGTCCGCCGGGAGTGTAGTCGTCACTGCGACGCTTCTTCAGCGAAGCGGTGTAATTGGCGATCATCGAGTCGATCGAACCGCCGGTTACGCCCCAGAAAAGGCGCGGTTCGCCAAGGCGCATGATATCGTCCGGGACGCTTAACGCCGGTTGAGCGATGATTCCGACCCGGTAACCGGCGTTGGCAAGAACTTTTCCGATAACGGCGACGCCGATGTGCGGGCTGTCGATATAAGCATCGCCTGTGACCAGGATGACGTCCGGCTCCGACCAGCCGAGCGCTTTCATTTCCGGTCTTGTCGTGGGCAGAAACATCATACCAAATTTCCGTTCTTTAGCGTGAAAATCCTATTTATTAATTTCTGACCTCGAATGAACACGAATAACCGCGTGAGTGTTCAATAAACTATCTAAAAACAGCTGATCATTTTAGGATTTAAATGTAAAAACCGTAGGGCGAGTTGCCAACTCGCCCTACATATATTTCCGGGATTCAAATCGGTCGCAATGCGCCTGCCCGCCCTTTGGTAGCAGGCGGGGAGCGTCGTTACAAGTATAAAATTCTGCATCCATGCCGTAAATGGTCATATCAACATAAAATTACAACACAAAGTAGCATTGCAATAATTTCTTAATAGTACTTTAAAGTACTTAAATAATCAGATCGGATTATGAGCGCCGTGGATCGATAGCGTCAAGCTAAATTTGCCGGCTCTGTAAGTCAGCAAAAGGATGGCGACAGTAACAGCCGGTTTGTCTTTGCGTACAAAACCAATCTCGGTCTGGTCATCCGAAACAGTGAACGCATAGTCGGAGCCCAGGGCTGCACTGACTTTCTCAAATATAAGTTTCGCCTGAGCGTTCATGGTTGGCTGGTCGACATTTTTGAATACCGGAATGACGTAGTAAATGATATTGTTAGTCCGGTCTTCGATGTAGCAATTATCGTATCCGGGTGGTGCAATAAAGGGGTTGAAGCGTTCGAACATATTCGGGCTGTCAATAGGTTCACGAATAATACAATCAAAATCCTCAGAGGCTTCCCGGATAATCTGCTGAAGGCTTTGGGCAAATTCGGTATTGGCCGCCGGGGTGGTTAGGCCTTCATAATCAGTGAAAGATTTAATCATTTTGTTGGTGAACATATCTTTTACCGTCTGGGGATACTCGAAGGTGACATCGTATTGTCCGCCGATTTTAGCGATTTTGAATGCGGCTTTATACATCCGAAAGATGTCGTTGTTCTCCGTGTTCATTTGCTTAAAGCGGAAAATCCGTTCGCTAAATGTTCCTGAAGTTTCAATAAAAGTAATAGTATTAAAGCAGGTTTTAAAACCGTTTTGCAGTTCCGTGACTTTGGCCAAAGCCTGACTTTCGTTGTCATAGGTGCCGTAATGAGCCTTATAAAAGACCATATTTGCGAATGAAGAGATATATGATTTTTCGGCCTGATCAACTTCAATATTGGTTGCATAAGAGGAACTGAAAGATTCCATCTTGGCGCCTTTCAGCGGCGTAAAATCGTTGCTATTTTCAGTCAGCGCCATGAAAACCTCGCAAAGATTTTTCTTCTCGGCATGGAGCGAGGTGATGCCGCTGAGCATCAAGAGCGTCAGAATCGAAGTAATAATTTGTATTGTTTTCATACCTGAAAATAATACAAATTTGAAAATCGGGCAAGCAATATTTTTTCATCTTAAGCCAACTATGGCGCCATGTAAAAACCTTTTAAAGCACTATACAGAGGCCTGTGTGATTTCTCGTCCTTCCTCCTCGGAATGACGATGTGGGGCTGGTTATTTACCAAGACAATCTATCGTTTACGATGAGGCTTGGTTACTCAAATATTGTTGATTAATATTGGCGGTGGAAATTAGACAACAGTGGGTAATTACATAAATAAAAAACTGCGGGTCTTTCTGCGGATTTTACTTACAAGACAGGTCTTCAATCTGTAGCCGATAACGCCAGACAGGAGGAAAATAATGGCGAATCTTAAAGTCGATTTTCTGGGAATGCATTTTCCGAATCCATTTATGCTGGCTAGCGGACCACCAACGCGCACAGCGGCGATGATTCGCCGGGCTTTTGCCGCCGGGTGGGGCGGCGCAGTTACCAAGACGATTCTTTTTCAACCGACTCCTGACCATCAGCCGCGTCTGCAGGCGCACCGCAACGAGGGGCGCAACATCGGCATGGAGAATATCGAGGTTTTGTCGCAGTTAAGTGTGGCACAATGGCAAAAAGACCTGGCGGAACTCAAAGCGGCTTATCCGGAACGTCCGGTCTGGGCCAGTCTGGCGGCTTCGGATAAAGACGAATGGATCCGGCTCTCTGAAATTCTTCAGGAAACCGGTATTGACGCCCTGGAATTGAATGTTTCCTGTCCGCACGGAATGCCGGATTGCGGAATGGGCGCCTTTATCGGGCAGAATGCTGAATTGACCGGGCAGGTGGTCGCCTGGGTAAAAAGCGTCGCCAAAATCCCGTTGATCGTTAAACTGACGCCGAATGTCACTGATATCACCTTTGTCGCCAAAGCCGCGCAGAACGGCGGAGCGGACGGTCTCTGTGCCTCTAACTCAGTTGCCAGTCTTAATGGTATCGATCTCGATACCCTTGATCCGACTCCTTCCGTGGGCGGTTTTTCGATTTACGGCGGCTACTCCGGACCGGGCATCAAACCGATTGCATTGCGCTGTGTTGCCAAAATCGCCAAGGCGACCGGTTTGCCGATTTCAGGATTGGGTGGAATCGACGAATGGAGAGATACAATTGAGTTTTTGGCAGTCGGTGCGGCTACGGTGCAACTGTGCACCGCCGTGATGTGGCGCGGTTATGGCATAATAAACGATCTATTATCCGGATTGAACGGCTATCTCGATCAAAAAGGTTATCCCGATATTCAAAGCATTCTCGGCGTCGCCCTGCCGAAGATTGTCGATTTTCCCAGCCTGCCGCTGACCTGGCGGGTTCAGGCGCAGGTTGACGAAACCTGCACAGGCTGTCTGGACTGCGTAACCTCCTGCAACGACAGCGGTTTCCAGGCGATCCGCGGAACGAAAGGTAAACCGGTAACCATCGATGCTTCCCGGTGCGATGGGTGCGGTCTGTGTCTGATGGTCTGCCCGCAGGACAGTATCCGGCTGGTTTCGCGTTAAAAGTGACAGGTGACGGGTGACAGGTATCGGGTAACCCGCAACCAAACAAAATCCTTGCGCTTTCAGGAATAAATATTTATAATCAAACCGCTATTTTTCTGGAGTGATTGCAACCGGTGTTTTTTTGAGGGAATGAACGTGGAATGAGCTTTCGGGGAAAAGAAACCAACTACATACATAAAATATACCAAAAGAATATATGGAGGATTGATGCATATTAACCAGTCACCAACTAATAAAAAAAGACAACAACAATGAAAGAAATTGAGAATATCCTAAAAGAAACACTTCAACAGGTTATTGAATTTCGTAATGACTATGTTTCAAATGAACAAGCAGTAAGAACTCAGCTAATAGAACCAATTTTAAATATACTTGGCTGGAAAACTTCAAATCCAAAATTTGTCAGACCAAATGCACCTGACGAAGACGGTAAAATTCCGGATTATACTCTGTTAAAAGACGGTAAAACGACTTTAATCGTTGAAGCAAAAAATCTGTCTGTCGACTTACAAAACAAAAATATAATAGACCAACTTGCAAATTATTGTTTCAAGTCAGGAATTGATTTTGGTGTTTTAACAAATGGTGTTAAATGGCTTCTATTTAAAACATTTGAAAAAATTCCCAGAGATAGAATTGTTTGGCAGGTAGATTTAGAAAAAGATAAAATTGATTATGTAGCCAGAAGTCTATCTTCATTTGCATATTCAAATATTGACACACTGGATTCTCTATTAAAAAAGAGCAAGATACTTGATAACAATTGGAAGTTATTAATTGGGTCAACGGATAGTATTGTGACTATTATTTCACAAAAACTTTTAGAAAAAATTAAATCAACCGAACCGACTTTCAAAATTGATCCAAATGATCTAAAGACTTTCACTAAAGGCAAACTGACAGAACTTTATGAGTTAAGTGAAATTGAAGAAGAAGAAAAGGATGAAGAAATACAATCAATAGAAAAGAAAAATGAATTTGAAGAAGTAGAAGATGTAATTTTTAAAAGGCATCAAAAAAATAAAATCAGAGAGAAGATTTCGGTGACATTTCCAGACAACACTTTAATTAAGCACAATAAAGTCGTCGAAACCTTTGTTGAAACAATTAAACGAATTGGGCCGGAAAAAATCTTGCCTTTAAATCTATATAGATCAGGGGTAGCAATTGTTTCTGAAAATAAAGATGATTTTTACAATCAGCATAGAATCGGTAAATATTGGATTATGGTTCATACTTCGACTAAAGAGAAAATCGCAATTCTTATTGAAATAAATGAGAAATTAAACCTAGGATTGGTTATTGAAACATTTACGAATGAAAAATAAACATTTTTACTCTCGTCTCGACGCTCCAGCGTTGAGACGGTTTTTTATTCACATCGTATAATATTTCGTTTCTTTCATTTCTTTCGTGGGCATTTCCGCTACGGATTAAAAACCAATTTTTCCCGAAGGTCACGTAGGACTCCGACGGAGGACGCCTTCGGCGCGTGTAGTCAAATTGGTTTCGGAAGTACTGCCGCGTAGCGGTTGAGGTATGGTAATCTTAAGCGCACAGGGTATTCTTTCCCTGTAGGGGATCGAGAGATGCCAGGTTGGGATGGCAATGTTAAACCTCTGTGAGGTATGTTGTATCCCGGGTGCAGGTTTATTACAATACTGAAAGCCCTCCGGGCTAGTGTGAAAGCCGAGCGAAGAATCGATACTGTCATAAGCATCTGCTCTGACTATCGCGATTCCTCGTCGTCATGTCAGTAGCCGGATCATCTCGGAATGACAGATTGGGGCAAGGGATTCCTCGTCTCCCGAAAAGACCGGGAATCCTCGGAATGACTTCTATGATAAAGATTTAAACCATACATGTCATTTCGAATCCGGCTTTTGACGGATGAGAAATCGGCTATGTCCGGGGCGGATTGTGTGACTATCACGATTCCTCGTCTGCTGAAAGATTAGCAGTCTCGGAATGACAGATTGGGGCAAGCGGTTTCTCGTCGTCCATCGATTAATGAATACCCCCGGTAGAGACTTTTCTTTTGGGGAAAAGAAAAGTACCAAAAGAAAGCCTTGGGGCCGTAAAGAATCACCGGCCGCTCGCATTTCGGCGCGCAAGAAATTTATAAGCGCACGGCATCCCCGGATTTGATAATGATTCGCGACTCTCTGTCGGTTATTAAATTCATTCCGTATTATTGAAAGCGCAAAATTTCTTCTGATCGTGCCGACTTGCTCGCTTATTCCCGTTGATTCTTTAACAAGGCCCTTTATTTTAGTTGCGAGTTCCCCGTCCGGCTTCGCCATTCGGGCGGGCGGGTTTCGAGTTACCAGTTCGCAGTTTATCATCATGTCTAACTTTATGCAACATGCGGCCTGTGAATAAATCGTCGTGTAAAGTGGAGGGAGTGCGGCGATTACAAGAAATTTCTCGCTCTGCAGACCTAAATGACGAAGCATGAGGCAGTCCATTCTCGCATTTTTTAGGCACATTTCGAGACGTGGATGTGCCTGTAAATTTCTTGCGCCGAACGACCGAAGCGAACGGCGGTTTATTCCTAGCCGCTGTTTTCTTTTACTGCCTTTTCTTTTCAAAAAGAAAAGCAGGAATATTATAAAGGCGATTCCTCGTCGTCCGGCGTTGACGTCCTTCTCGAAATGACTTACTTATATTAGACGCGCCATGGCGCGTCTCTACAATCAATGGCAACAAATGCCAATTAATTACTAACAAAGACAATTGAATAACTACCAAATAATCTTTTCCCTCTCATCATGCCTTACGATTCTTTCGATGCCTCATTGCCTGAATGACCATAAATGACTATTAATGACGTCCCGCTTCGGGACTAATGACTATGAGTGACTATTGCCTGACTATTGACTTGTGACAGACTGCCCCGCCAGCCAACCGGTGGAAAAAGCTGCCTGGAGATTGTAGCCGCCGGTGTCGGCGTCGATGTCGAGCAGTTCGCCGGCAAAAAAGAGTCCTTTGATAATTTTGGATTGCATCGTCTGACTATCGACTTCGTTCAGGGCAACTCCGCCGCCGGTAATGATCGCCTCGCTGAAGTTGCGGTGCCCGCTGACCTCAAAGCTGAAATCCTTCAGCCAGCGGAGCAGGCGCCGGCGTTCCTCGCCGGTGATCTGACTGCCGCTTTTTTCAGCCGGAATTTTAACCAGATCGATGCAAACCGGGATGAGCTTTTGAGGCAATAGTTCCTTCAGGATTTTCTTGAACTGCATCTTGCCATGCAAATCGAAATCGCGTTGCAGGCGTAAGTCGAGTTTCGGTTCATCCAACGCCGGTTTCAGATCGATACCGA
>JALOAB010000082.1 GCA_023229045.1 Fidelibacterota bacterium | reverse complement strand
ATCTGACCTTCCTGCTTCGACAAATGACGCGGATGCACCAGATCGTGCTTGACGGAAGTGATCGCCCGCCCAATGGCTTCATCATTGTTATAGCCAAAGGATCGTTCTTTAGCTTGCCCATTTTTTAAAATAGTCAAACTGAGGAAAATCAGGATCAGAAGACGGAGTGTTTTCATTTTTTACGGAAAGAAATTATCAGGGGAACTCCGGTGAAGTCAAAGTGGCGACGCAGTTGGTTTTCCAGAAAGCGGTGGTATTCCTCTTTAATCAGGTGCGGTTCGTTGCAGAAAAAGACGAAGACCGGCGGCTCGGTTTTAACCTGGGTGATATATTTTATTTTAATTAATTTGCCAAGAGTAGCCGGCGGCGGAGTGTGTTCGATAACCGCCTGCATGGCTTTATTAATTTCGTTTGTATCGATACGCTTTTTACGGTTCTGGTATACCGACCGGGCAGTTTCCAGAATTGTATGGACTCTTTGATGAGTTTTAGCAGAGATGAATATTTTAGGGTAATGTTCGAGTTCGCGGAAGCGCTCGCTCATATCGCGTTCGAAATTGACCTGCGTATTCGTCTCGCGCTGTACCAAATCCCACTTATTGATGGCAATGACCAACCCCTTCTTCAGGTCGATGACCTGCCGGACGATGTCGGCATCCTGGCGGTTAAAGCCTTTGACGGCATCAACGACGACCAGCGTCACATTACAGCGTTCAATCGCCCGGGAAGCCCGCAAGATACTGTAATATTCGACTTCATCTTTGATATTGCGCCGTTTGCGCATTCCGGCTGTATCGATTAATGTCACCGTTTCGTTGTAATATTTAATTTTGGTGTCGATAGCGTCGCGCGTCGTGCCGGGAATGTCGGTCACGATGGCTTTTTCGGCGCCGACCAGAACGTTCAGGATCGAAGACTTGCCGGCGTTGGGCATCCCGACGATAGCCAGACGCAGATGGTCCTCGCTTTCATCCTCTTCAGCGATTTTGGGTGGAATATTTTGCAGAATAATATCCAGCAAATCACCAATATGCCGACCATTAATGGCCGAGATCGGGAATATATCACCCAATCCCAACTCTGAAAATTCAAGACTCTGCAGTTCAACTTTTTCATTGTCACATTTATTGGCAACTACCAAATAATTCTTATTAGTCCGTCGGATCATAGACGCGATTTCGCGATCCAGAGCGGTAATTGGTTCGGCGGCATCCACCATGAAAATCACCAGGTTGGCTTCCTCAATAGCCAATTTTACCTGGAGACGGATCGCGCTTTCGATCTGATCGACGCTCTCGGGAATAAAACCGCCGGTATCGATCAGCAGAAAATGGTGTCCCGCCCAGGTAACCGGTTCATAAACCCGATCGCGGGTTATACCGCTACGGGCATGCACGATCGATTTACGCTTCTGCGTCAGGCGGTTGAACAAGGTCGATTTCCCAACGTTCGGTCGCCCGACAATTGCCACAATAGGTTCAGTCATGTTCGTCCGCCACTAGTTTGATAAAATCACCATCCCAGATCCTAACCGGCTTGCCCAGCTTTGCGGCAATTTGCGCGGGAGTAAAATCGTCAAGTAATATTCCATCCTCATTGATAATTCGCGGAGGCAGGATGATTAAATCGTAATTATCTATATTCTTTTTCTGAGTAATAATATCTCTTCCTGTCAATAATCCGGCTACTGTCACTGATCGACCGAAGAAGTTATTAATAACCGGCATAATATCCACATGAATATTAGTAATTTGATTCAGCCTGTCGACGACGAATTCACGGAGCAGAGGCGCCGCTAACTTACCGGTAATAAAAAGAATGCGTTTGCTTTTTGGAATAGCCTGCGGCAAGCGACGGCTCTGGCGTTTAAAATCGTCCAGAAAATCGCGCACCAATCCGACCCCATTTTCAATTTGGTAAAAACTGCCATAGTGCCGGCGGCTCGGTATTTTTCTCCCAGCCAGAAGATAAAATTCATCCGCCGGAAAGACCCAGCGCTCGCCGTCGCGGTTGATATACAGCCGGTTCCAGTGCGGTACATTGCGCAGGAATTGCGCGGCGAATGACGCGTCCACCGCCGGTAGAACCGGTAAATGCTGACGATGGGCCGTCAAGCCGACCGGTACGATCGCCACCGATAGAATTGAGTTACGAAATTCAAACAGGTCGATAAGTGTTTTTTCCAGCACCGCGCCGTCATTGACACCCGGCATCAAAACGATCTGAGTATGCAAATCGATTCGGTTTTGCGTTAAATATCTTATTTTTTCCAGCAGGCGATCGGGACGTTTCAGCTGAAAGATATACCGCCGCACCTCTTCATCGGTAGCATGCACCGATATATATAGCGGTGAAAGGCGTTGACGTGCTATCCGCTCCAGCTCCGTCCGGCTGAGATTCGTCAGAGTAATGAAATTGCCACAGAGGAATGAATAACGATAATCCTCATCGCAAAAATAGATCGCGCGCCGCATGCCGGGTGGATTTTGCTTGATAAAACAAAATATACAGTTATTGCCGCAGGTTTTCAGGCGCGGCGGAGGCAGTTCTATACCCAGTTGCTGGTCGGCATTTTTCCGGATTTGGAATGTCATTTCGCGACTGTCACGCCGGACGCTTACTTTCAGTTTTTCGTCAACCTGATGGAAATACAGATCGAGAAAATCATGGATCGGCTGGTGATTGATACTGAGCAATTGATCGCCAGGCCGAATGTCATGCGCGGCCGCCAGGCTGTTATTTTGTACCCCGATTATCTCAATCATCGCTCCGATACCAATTTCTACTTCAGGATTATTTAATTTTTCAAGTACAACCAAAAAAGAACGCTCAAAATTCGCTAATCCCGACCGGAAAAACAAACTTTACAATATCGCTATCATAGAAGATGCTATTCGTCAGATTGTACCCAGATAATCCGATTCCAGCCGTATTGAATTGAATAATAATTCCGTCAAAATCCATACTGGTTTTATCAAATAACGAATATTTTGATCTTTTGAATAATAATTATAGATAGGTCTTGATAGCCTGGCGCAGTTCGGCAAAATGCAGGGTCAATGCGATGCGGTGCGAGGAACCGAATTCGGCGTATGAACCGCCCAGACCAAGCCCATAATCGATACTGCCAAAGGGCGCGCTCAGACCAAGACCGATCTGCGGATTACCAAGATCGTCGCGACCGGCACGTAAAGCCAGAGTTTCCTTGTAGATGACCTCCAAACCTAACCGGGCGCGGGCGGTAATTCCGCCGAGGTTCAGATCGGCTGTATTTTGACGTCCCTCGAATAGGATATCGGCGCCGATCAGTGGATTGATCTGCAGTGATATTTTTTTCAGAGTATAGTGGGCTGAACCACCTAGCCGCAGACTCGGAACAATGATTTCGCGTTCGCCATCGTTCCAGAGCATGAAAGTCGTCGTAGCGTCATTTAATACCGCCGCCAGATTAATTCGCGGTGTGAGCTGATAGAGTACGGCAACATCGAAACCGAGTCCATAAGCTTTGTCGTCGCCCAGCGAGCGGTAGATCGTCTTGAGAGTCCCGCCAATCTTCAGTTTGGGACGTAATTGTTTGGCAACTGAAAAAAAAGCCGCATTCTCGCTCGCCCCGAAAGAACCAAATTTGCCATAATCAAGGCGTTCGCCCGGATCGAGTTTGCCATTGCCCTCCGTGCCGTCGGCATCCGGTCCGGGATAGCCTTCATCGCCGGGGCCCAGACCATCCGTACCGAGGTCGAGCAGTGCATCATGCGTATCGACAATGTCATCGACGCCGATCCTGAAATAGCCAGCGCCATAAGAATATTCGCCTTTGCCAGGTAAGGCTAAAGCAAAATGATCGAGTGCGATCGCTCCGGCAAATTCTTCGGTATGCATCAGACTGCCGGAAAAATGGGAATTACCAACCAGACTGGCCGGGTTCCAATAATGGGCGGCAACGGCGGTTGGATCGGCACTAACGGCGCCGCCCAGCGCCATTTCCCGCACACCCAATCCAAATTTCAAAAATTCACCGGCGTACTTGTCGCCGAAAGCTTTTAGTTCGGCAACCGTCAGGGAAAATATTACCA
This sequence comes from Fidelibacterota bacterium, assembly GCA_023229045.1. Lineage (GTDB taxonomy): Bacteria > Fidelibacterota > UBA2242 > UBA2242 > UBA2242 > JAGNGI01. The sequence goes on along the minus strand of JALOAB010000082.1, from coordinate 4,645 downwards.
GAATTATTGAAAGTAATTTATGATTCGTTCGATTCAGCATTAAAGTCTTCCTGATACGGATGCCGAATGGAGAAAGTTCCAAAACCTTCTACCGGAAGCGCTCAACTCCCAAAGTTCCTTTTGATTTCATCGAGTTTCTTCAAAGCCTCCAGGGGAGTCAGGTTATTAATATCAACTTCCGCAAGCATTTTCTTTAATTTACTGTCTTCAGCGCCGAACAAGCCGAGCTGGTTGGTGTCTGTTTCCGGCAGGCGGCGGAACTTTTCGCGATCGGTCGGCAGGATTCTTTCCGCCGGATTCAGATTCGATAAAATTTCCTTGGCGCGGCGAATTACATCCGGCGGAACGCCCGCCATCTGGGCAACGTGAATGCCGTAGCTTTTGTCGCAACCGCCGGGAATAATCTTGCGCAGGAAAATAACCCGGTCGCCATATTCGCGCACCGCCACGTTGTAATTTTTCACGCGCGGCAGGATTTTTTCGATCTCGGTCAGTTCGTGGTAGTGAGTCGCGAACAGGGTTTTAGCGGCGACGTTCGGATGATTGTGCAGGTATTCGGTCACCGACCAGGCGATCGCCATACCATCGTAGGTTGAGGTGCCGCGTCCGATCTCATCCAGCAAAACCAGCGAATGGGGCGTGACATTGTTCAGGATGTTGGCGGTCTCGTGCATTTCCATTAAGAAAGTTGATTCGCCGGCGGCCAGATTGTCGCTGGCGCCGACACGGGTGAAAATCTTATCAACGATGCCGATCGTAGCCGATTCAGCCGGCACGAAACTACCGATTTGCGCCATTAAAACAATTAAGCCGATCTGGCGCAGGTAGGTCGATTTGCCAGCCATATTCGGTCCGGTGATGATCAATATTTGTTGGCTGAGATTGTCGATATACAGATCATTGGTAATGAACTTTTCGCCCGGCGGCAATAGGTGTTCCACGACCGGATGGCGCCCGGCTTGAATTTCAAGCGTCGTGCCGGTATTAATTACCGGGCGGCAGTAACGGTTTTTCTCGGCAAGCTCAGCCAGTCCTGCCAGAACGTCGATCTGCGCCAGAGCGACTGCATTTTTCTGAATACTGGCGATATATTGCAGAATTTGCTCCCGCAGAGCCTGAAAGAGTTCGAACTCGAGTTGGCTGATGCGTTCTTCGGCGTTCAGTAATTTCTCTTCGTACTCTTTCAGTTCGGGCGTAATGAAACGCTCGGTATTGACGAGAGTTTGCTTACGGATGTATTCCGGCGGAATTTTTTCGGCATGGGCGCGGGTGACTTCGATATAATAACCGAAGACTTTATTGTAACCAATCTTCAGCGAAGATATGCCGAGTTTCTGACGTTCGGTTTCCTGCAGACGGGCGATCCATTCTTTGCCGTGATGAGTGATATGGCGGTATTCATCGAGTTCAGTCGAATAGCCGTCTTTTATGAAACCGCCTTCGCGAATGCTGAGGGGCAAATTTTCGTCTTTGACCGCCCGATCGAGGACTTCCACCAATTCCGGCAAGGGATTAAATTCACTGAGAATCGAAGCGAAAGCCGATTGCTCGGGAAGCAGTTTAAGGATATCAGGAATGAGTTTCAGAGTATTTTTAAGAGCAACGATTTCACGGGCGGAGGCGCGGTTAGTACTGAGACGCGCCAGCAGACGTTCCAGATCACCGCAATGGCTTAGGATTTCGCGCAGGTTACGGCGAATTTTGGCGTTATTGTGCAGGAATTCCACTGCGTCAAGACGCCGCTCAATGTCAGCCGGATTGCGCAACGGACGGATCAGCCATTTGGTCAGCAGGCGCACGCCCATCGGGGTGACCGTCAGATCGATGACGTCCATGAGAGCGCCTTGTCGGGCGCCGGTCTGCATGGTTTGAAAAATTTCCAGATTGCGGCGGGTAAAGTCGTCGATCAGAACGGCTTCGTCGGTGGCAAGGTTACGGATGGCATAAATATGCTGGAGATTGGTCTGGTAATTTTGGCGCAGATAATACAAAATCGGGCCGGCGGCGGTAATGCCCTGCACGGCAGTCTGACAACCGAATCCCTTCAGCGAGTCGGTCTTAAAATGTTCGATCAGGGTCTGATAGGCGGTCTCGTAAGTAAAAATCCAATCCTCAAGCGGAGTAACGCGCAAAACCTGACTGGCAAACAAGGAACGGATATTTTTCTGAATCGATTCCGGGCAGATGATTTCCGCCGGTCGCAAATCGCGTACGGCTTCGGCTAAACGTTCCGCTGAGATTTCACTCAGGTAAAATTCGCCGGTGGAGATGTCCAGTGCGGCCAGTCCGGCGCTGTTTTCATTGATGAAAACTGAAACGAGGTAATTATTCTTTTCTTTTTCCAGGAAACGATCGGAAATGGCGGTGCCGGGAGTGACGATTTCGACGACGGCGCGTTTGACAACGCCCTTAGCTAATTTGGGATCCTCGACCTGTTCGCAGATGGCGACTTTCAAGCCGGCTTTGAGCAGTTTATGCAAGTAAGATTCGAGCGCATGATACGGGAAGCCGGCTAATGGCACGGAAGCCGCCTTGCCGTTAGCGCGCTTGGTGAGCGTGATATTCAGGATTTTGGCGGCTTGTTTGGCGTCTTCGCGGAAAGTTTCGTAAAAATCGCCCATGCGGAAAAGCACCAGTGCGTCGGGATACTTGGTCTTGACGGAGTTATACTGGCGCATGACCGGAGTGGTTTCGTCGATCTTTTCGCTGACTTTAGTCATTCCTGTTCATTTCCGGCTGAAATATACAGAAAGTCATGCAATGTTGAAAATGGGAAAATTGAAAAAGACTTAACCACGAATGAACGCGAATAGCAACAAGTTCGGTTGGGTTCTCAAACCTGACCGAGAACATTACCAGGAGATTATTTCAAGTAGGTGATCTTCTAGCTGAAAAGAGTTTTTTTCAGATTGCGGGCAATCAGGAAATAGATACCCGATCGGAGCGGGACTGGCATTTGAGTGGTAATTAACGTTTCACGAATTAACTCACCACCCGTCACATGTCACTTCTTATGTCGCTTTTCCAGCACATTCATTACGTTATCAAAAGCGACATTTTTATCGTTTAATAGCACCAATAGATGGTATAGCAAATCCGCGACTTCTTCCTGCATACGCGGGATATTGTCCGAGACGGCATCGATGACGACTTCAGTGGCCTCCTCGCCAACTTTCTGGGCAATGCGCTTGATTCCGGCATCGAACAACTCGTTAGTATAGGAACCGACTTTCGGATTCTCGCGGCGGTCACGGATGATTTCTTCCAGTTCGTAGATAAACGGTCGAACCGCAACATTTTTCTCATTGAAACAGGTATCCGATCCGGTATGGCAGGTCGGTCCGCTTGGTTTGACTTTGACCAGCAGGGTATCGTCGTCACAATCGCTTAAAATTTCTCTGACTTCCATGAAATTACCGGAAGTTTCGCCTTTCGTCCAGAGTGTCTGGCGACTGCGGCTGAAGAATGTGACTTTGCCGGTTGCCCGAGTTTTCTCATAAGACTCGCGGTTCATATAACCGAGCATCAGCACCTTGCCGGTCGTTTCATCCTGGATAATGGCCGGGACGAGTCCGTCGTTTTTCTCGAAATCTATATTCATAAGCGCACCTCTAATCCATTCGATTTTAAGTATTGTTTCAGAGTCGGAATCGGGATTTCGCCGAAGTGAAAAATGCTGGCGGCTAGGGCCGCGTCGGCTTTACCTTTTTTGAAAACATCAATAAAATGTGACAACGCTCCGGCACCGCCCGACGCGATCACTGGTATCGGCAGGTTTTCCGATAATTCCCGGGTAATTTCCAGTGCAAACCCATTTTTTGTGCCATCGTGATCCATCGAAGTCAACAGAATTTCACCGGCGCCCAGTTCGGTGACCTGCCGCGCCCAATCCTGGGTGATTTTATCCGTCGGAGTGCGTCCGCCATTAATATAAACCACATCGCCGTGTGCCGTGTGTTTGGTATCGATAGCCACTACGACGCATTGACTGCCGAACCGGCTGGCCAATTTCTCGATCAAACCTGGATTATTGACCGCCGCAGTATTGACCGAAATCTTATCGGCGCCGGCATTCAGCAGGCGAGCAACATCCTCGGCGTCGCGCACTCCGCCGCCTACCGTAAACGGAATGTTCAGATGTTTCGCGATTTCGCGCACCAATTCGACGAACGTCCCGCGTTTTTCAACAGAAGCGGTAATGTCCAGAAAGACCAGTTCGTCGGCGCCTTGCTCGGCATAAGCCGCGCCGAGTTCAACCGGATCGCCGGCATGTCGGATATTGATAAAATTGACGCCCTTGACGGTCTGCCCGTCCCTGATATCGAGACAGGGAATAATTCGTTTGGCTAACATAAAAAACCTTTCAATTCTGCCAGACTGATGCGGCCTTCGTAAAGCGCTTTGCCGATGATAACGCCGTCGATGCCGTTATCCTGGAGTTGGTAAATATCATCAATCCGCCCTACTCCACCGCTGGCAATCAGGAAAAGTTCGGCGAATTCCCGTTTGATTTCACGATATAATTCAAAGGCCGGACCGGTCAGCATTCCGTCGCAAGCCACATCGGTGCAGATGGTTTGCCGGGCTCCTTTCTGCTGGTAATCGCGCAGAAAATCCATTACGTCCAGAGAGGCTTTTTCCTGCC
>JALOAB010000110.1 GCA_023229045.1 Fidelibacterota bacterium | reverse complement strand
CTTGTCATGGAACGCATTCGCGGGGATGTTACTATTGAAGGCGAAGCCCGCAACGACGTTTTAATAGTTGAACGATTTAAAATCGACGCCTATTCCGAGACCAGCGCCCAAAGCATTCTGAGCGCTGAAAAAGCCCGCTTTCAGCAAAGGGGCAACCGTATAATCGTTTCCACCACCGATCGCTCGCGCCGCTATTCCAGTAATTTTAGCATAAAGGTTCCTCTAAATTTTAATACCATTGTTCAGACTTCCGGTGGCGATGTGACCATTAGTACGGTTGCAGGAACTCAAAATCTGAATACCAGCGGCGGCGATGTTGAATTCACCGACTGTCAGGGTATTATGAATGGTCGTACATCAGGCGGCGACATCAGGATCCGGCGCGCCGAGGGTAAATTAGATATTAGCACTTCCGGTGGCGATATTAACCTGGACGTTTTCGGCGGCGATCTGCGGGCGAATACCTCCGGCGGTGACATTAAATTGAACAAGGTCAAAGCCAACGGACAAGCCACGACCTCCGGCGGTGATATCGATATTAATTATCTGTGGGCTAAAACTTTTACCGCCCGTACCAGTGGTGGCGATATAGGCGCCGATAAAGTTGAAGGCGACCTGAACCTGCACACCTCCGGCGGTGATATCATTCTTGGGCAAATCGTAGGTAATGCCGAAGTACATACTTCCGGCGGTTTTATTGAAGCCCGCCAGATCGACAAGAACCTGAAAGCCACAACTTCCGGCGGCGACATTAAGGTGGGCCTGGTAAAGGGTTATTGTTATGTACGGACTTCGGGTGGTGATATAGAAGTTGACCGGGCTTACGATCTGGAAGCAATTACCTCGGGTGGAGATATCACGGCTAGCGGAATCGTTGGTTATATTTATGCCCGTACCAGCGGCGGTGATATTGAAGCTCGCAAACTATTCAGACCCGAGGTGACCAATAATGCGGTGGATTTGGAAACCAGCGGCGGCGATATCAAGGCTTATCTGCCAGCCAATCTGAATGCCGATATTGATGCTGAAATTACCATCACTGATCGCTGGATGGCGGATGCCAACATTCGATCGGAATTTCCGCTTGCTAGAAGTCAAGACATAAAAGGTTCCAGGATATACATTTATGCGCGCGGTAAGATAAATCAAGGTGGCGATATTATTCGGTTGAGAAGCGTCAATGGCGACATAGACATAATTAAAACAGCTTCGAATTCAAAGTGAGGTTAAAACCATGAAACTTAGAATTATCATCCTCTCTGTGTTGTTTGGGACTCTTTTATGGGCGGAAAACGTTCGCACGGAACGCCATAACATTCCACTCAAAGACGAGGAGGAACTGGATGTTAACATTGGTTTTGGTCTGGGTGAACTTGAACTCCGGAGCCATGATGTTGACGGATATCTGCTCCGCTCGGAAATGACCTATTCCCATAGCTATTACAAACCCAATGTAGAATATAAGACCCTGGGAAATCGTGGGCGTCTGCGAATGTTCACCGAAAAATTCGACAAGTACACTATCGTTGGCGATAGAGAGCGGAAAATTTCACGCGAAGATCGGGACCAGAATCGCTGGCGGCTTGAATTTACTCGCAAAATCCCGATTTATTATTCTATCGACCTGGGATTGGGTGAAGGTCGCCTCGATTTTACCGATTTGCGGGTGCGTGATTTGAAACTGCAATGCGGCCTGAGCGATGTGACCGTCTTGTTTGAAAAAGACAATAAGGAAATTCTGCGAAGTCTGAATGTCGGTACGGGGCTTGGTAATGTCGACGTTAAAGGATTGGGCTTTGCCAATATTGAGCGCTTTAATGTGGAATGCGGTCTCGGTTCGACGGAATTGGTTTTTAACGGCGGCATCCAACAGGATATTCGGGGTAAAGTCGAGGTCGGTCTCGGTTCGGTAAATATCAAAGTTCCGGACGATATCGCTGTTGAAGTTCGCTCTGAATCCTCATTTCTCTCATCTCTAAACCTGCACGGTTTTGATCGTATCAGTAATAATCTGTACCGGAGTGGCAACTGGAAATCCGCGAAAAAAAGGATTTACATGGATATTGAAATTGGCCTCGGGAGTGTTGATATTAGCTGGTTGGATTAAACCTATCCCGGCTGATTTATATAGATCGAAATGCGGTCAATATGGCCGCATTTTTATAATGGCATTTATATTGTTAAAGAATAATTATTCGAGAAAGTTTTCGCGAATAAGCAACAAAATATTAGAATGAGAAACGATCAGGTATTTTTTACTCTCCAGCTCGATTTCAATAGCGGATTTACGCAGGAAAATTGCATAATCTCCTTCCTGAGCCTGGAGTGGCAAATAGTGCGGTTCATCCCCACGCTCTTCCCAGGGCTCGTCATCGATATCTTCGGTATGAGGAATTGGAAAGCCCGGCCCGGTTTTCACGATAAAGCCGCCCTGAGCCTTTTCTTTCTCCTTTACTCCGGGCGGCAAATACAACCCGGTTGGTGTTTTATTCTGATCCTCATCCGGGTCGATCAGGACCCGATCGCCGATCAAAATTATTTCACGATCTTCACGCATGGTTTGGAATTTAGATACATATTCAGCGCAATCCAAATTTTAAAAGAGACTACAATTGAATGTTTCTACCCTGCCCGGACAAGCTTAAATTGTAACCGGTAATTAGGACAATGGACTAATATATAAAATTTAAACAGAAAGGAACTGTTTGTGGCGAAAGAAAAAGTTTATGATGTCGCGATTATCGGTGGAGGGCCGGCCGGTCTGGCCGCGGCTGTTTATACGGCGCGCGAAACCCTCGGTACGATCTTACTGGAAAAATCACTGACCGGCGGAATTCCGGCGATCGTCGATCAGATCGAAAATTATCCAGGCTTTCCGGAGGGAATTACCGGCATGGAATTGATGCAGAAAATACGCGCCCAGGCCGACCGGTTCGGGACTATCGTCAGCGAATTTGAAGATGTCGGCAAAATCCTGCCGGCACGCAAGCGTTTTAAATTGATTACAGAGAACAATCGTTATACTGCCAAAGCGGTAATTATTGCTACCGGCGGTGAACCGCGCAAACTCGGCATCCCTTCCGAGCAGGAATTTATAGGGCGCGGCGTTTCTTATTGTGCCACCTGTGACGGACCGCTGTATCGCGATGCGGAGTTAATAGTAGTTGGCGGCGGCAATGCGGCTGTACAGGAATCGCTTTACCTGACAAAATTCGCCAAGCGAGTAACAATAATTCACCGCCGCGATAAGTTACGCGCCCAGCCGATTTTACAGGAGCGGGCATTTAAGAATGATAAGATCAGGATAATCTGGGATTCGGTTGTATCGAATATTTTTGGCTCGAATCAGGTCGAAGGAGTCGAAGTCCGGAATGTTCAGACTGGCGAAAAAGTCAGTCTGGCGGTCGAAGGTGTATTCATTTTCATCGGCTGGGTGCCCAATACGGGATTTGTGCGAGGGCTGGTGAACCTGGATAGCGAGGGGCATATTATTACTGACGCTGACATGCAGACTAATATCCCGGGAATTATAGCAGTTGGCGATGTGCGCTCAAAGCCTTTTCGCCAGATTGCCAATGCGGTCGGTGATGGCGCCATCGGAGCGCTTACAGCCTCCAGGTATCTTGAGGAATTGCATAAATAGCGATATGGTGAATCATCTCGGTGAATTATTGAGAAGGACGCGATGGATTATTCCGCGAATACACGCATCGAATTAAGATAAATAATCATTGTGACGGTGAAACATAGAAAATACAAAGCGCTCCTATTCTTTTTGCTTGCGCCGCTTTTATTAATCGCTCAGCCTGGTCGCGGTCGACTAAGCGGTTATCTGCATGACGCGACCACCGGCGAGCCGCTGATGTATGCCAATGTGGTATTGGTCGGGACGGATTTCGGGGCGGCTTCTTCGGTGCAGGGTTTTTATGTCATCAGTGGAATTCCGCCGGGCAGCTATACCATAAGGATAATGATGGTGGGATATAAATCTGTGGAAAGAAAGATCGGTGTTGATCCAAAATCCGATCAGCGCTTTGATTTCGAATTAAATATTGAGCCGGTACTTGGTGAAGAAGTCACGGTTACGGCTGAGCGAACACGCTTCAAAGAACAGGTCGAGATCAGCCGGACAAGCCTTTCTTTTCGCGAGATAAAAAGCGCTCCGGCTTTCATTGAATCGGATCTCTTCCGGTCGCTTCAGCTTCTGCCCGGCGTACAGGCTCAGAATGATTTTTCATCCGCTCTGATCGTCCGCGGTGGCAGTCCGGACGAAAACCTGATTCTACTCGACGGAACCGAGGTTTACAACCCGTATCATATCGGCGGTGTATTTTCGACTTTCAATGCCGACGCAATTTCCGATGCCGAATTTCTGGCCGGTGGCTATCCGGCCGAATTTGGCGGTCGAATCTCGTCGGTTTTAAAAATCACTTCAAAGGAGGGCGATTCGAAAAACGGACGCCTGACAAAAAATACCCGGCTGGGCGAATACTGGGATGTCAGTCGCGGTCGTGGCGAAATAAGCGCGCTCAGTAGCCGATTGATGCTTGAAGGACCGGCCTACAAAGGGGGCTGGATGTTTTCCGCGCGTAGAACCTATTTCGACCAGCTGGCAAAAACCTATTATTTGATCAAAGGCGACGATCAGAACTGGCAATATTATTTCTACGATACCCAACTGAAAATCTACTCCGATATTAATCCCAAAAATCGCCTGACGTTTTCATCCTATGCCGGCCGTGACCGCCTGGCATTTCTTATCAATACCAATTTGACCAACCAAATTGATTTCGACTGGGATTGGGGCAATTATACCAATAGCCTGGTCTGGCGTTGGGTGCCCAATTCAAAATTTTATTCAGAGACGTTTTTAACTTGTAGTAATTACGGTTTCGATGTGGATTTGACAATCAGTAAAACCGATTCGATTGCCGGAACCGCCGCAACCAACGCCCTGGTCAAAAACAATCTGACCGACTGGACGATTAAGCATAAGCTGACCTGGTTTGTCTCGCGAAATCATACTGTGGCGTTCGGATTAGCAGTTAAGTCGCTGGCGCTGGAATTTGAACAGGAAATCAATGCTATTCCATACTTTGACCTTAAAGAAAGTCCGTTGATAACCAGCGTTTTTTTACAGGATAAATGGCAAATCAGCCCCCTGTTGACCATACAATTCGGACTGCGGACGACTAAATATGAATTGCATGAGCGCCTTTATTTCGAACCGCGCGCCGGCTTCAAATACAACCTCACCGAGAACTTACTACTGAAAGGCAGTTGGGGGCGATACTATCAGTTTTTATTCACGACTAATGATGACGATGAAATTTTACGGATTGTGGATTTCTGGGAGCCGGTTACGAAATCCCTGAAAGCACCGAACAATCAGCATTTTATTGTCGGTCTTGAGCGCTGGTTGGGCGCCGGTTTCACCGGGACGGTCGAGGCTTATTATAAACCCTATGCCACGATTCTGGCTAATAATCCCGCCAATAATCCGGCCGACGAAAGCGATGATTTCATAACCGGGCAAGGAGTTGCGTGGGGTCTTGAATTTTTACTCAAGAAAACCGCTGGCAAATTCACCGGCTGGCTGGGATATTCCTACTCGTTCGTAGAAAAGCGAATCGATTTTAACGGAGATGGCAAGATTGAGCGCGCGCGTGATGAGATTTATCATCCCAATTATTACCGTCCCCATTCGGGCAATTTTGTACTCACCTACCAGATTAATGCAAAAAATGCCATAAGCCTGACCTGGTCATTATCTTCCGGCCAGCCATATACACCGGTAATCGGGAAGGTTTATACGCAGAGCGGCTATGGCGGACTGGAAAATCCTTACTCATTGAGTACGATTTATGGCCGCAAAAATTCAGCGCAGTATCCCGCCTACTACCGCGGTGACATCGGCTGGCTGATGGATATTCAACCCTTTGGAATCAATGGTAAATTTAAAGTTCAAATCATCAATTTCACCAACCACTTCAACGCCTTGTTCTATTCGTGGGATCATAAACATTCACCGTCGCGCGTCTATGCCACCGGGATGTTTCCGATAATTCCAACCGTAGGGGTCGAATTTGAATTTTAATAATATTATCAGGGCGGCTTTAATATTCATAGTGGCTATCGTCATTAGCGGAATTTTATACGACTGTGAGCGGGAACTCGAACTGGTAAAGTTTATCGACGATTACAGAAGCTACAAACCGGAAGTGCGCATCGAGGCTATCTTAGCGCCAATTCAGATTTGTGATGCCGAGCCGTGCTATCAAGTGATCGTGCGGGTGGATAATTCAATTACTATCGATGATACGACAATTTTCAATGGACGTGACGATAATGGTAATTGGCGGAGCTACACTGATGAAAACGGCAACGGCAGGTATGATTTCGGCGAACCGTTGAACGATGATCTGGGGCGGGATGGCATCGCCGGTCAGAAAGATGGTTTTCCCGCCCGGGATAAGGGCGAAGGGAACGGCAAGCCGGATTATGGCGAACCAAACGTTGATGAATATGATGAAATTCTGCCGCTAATTCATGACTCCACCGCGATCGTCAGCCTGACAAATCTTAATCAACAAAAAACCTATCCACTGGTTTGGAAAAATATTGCCGCAAATTTTCAATATCTCGGACGTATCTCGGACGATAAAAAAGAAAACGTATACTTCAGCGCCTATGGTGGATATGTGGCGACAGCCAATGTAATCGGTCTGGCCGACACTAACGACGTCTTTGAATTTTGTGTAGAATTGCCGGGGCGTAATTTAACGGTAAAAGGGCAAACCCAATTGATTCCACCAGCGGATATACTTAATCCCGGATTCCCCAGAGTTCAAGATACTCTGTACATTCCATATGGCGCTCCCGGCGGAATAATGTGGCGCTCGGATCCGCGCTCGAATGTTTATAATGTGCGGGTCGATACGGTAGTGTCGACATCTTCCGGCCTTGAACACCTGCTGGTTTACGAGCACCCGAATTTTGCGAATCGGGATTTGACTGCCGCGAATGGCGGTATTCCGGTCGGATTCGAACCGCTGACAGCCGAACTGGTGCCTGGATTATATCGTTTTATTGTCACAACGCTGGATGAAAATTATGGTCGTTACTATTTTACGTCTCTGCCGCTCAAGGATCCGAAAAATTCAAATCTTCGCGATCAGGACGGAAACGTAATTATAGGGATTGCCGGAGCTATGGCCGCGACGGCGATTTATTTTAGAATTCTGCCCAATGCGGGCGCCAAGCGATAAAAAATGCTAAATTAGTCCTGTGTACGGATTAAGCAAATTTCAAGAGGATTAAATGCAGACTTTCAAAAATATAATCTGGACAGCGTTGCTTCTAAGTACAATGCTGGATTGCTCTTTACGTAAATTGACCCAAAAGGAATCGCAGATTCCGGTCGTCACCCTGGAACTCGATGCCGAACTAAAACTTGATCCGAAAATTACCCGCGGTCAACTGGCAAACGGTCTGACTTATTATATTCGCCAGAATGCGAAACCGGAACAGCGCGCCGAACTGCGCCTGGTAGTCAATGTTGG
>JALOAB010000081.1 GCA_023229045.1 Fidelibacterota bacterium | reverse complement strand
ATCGATAAATCTTATTCATTTGCCGATATGCTCAATACGGCTACTACCAATCCGATCTCTGCGGATACGACTGGCATATTGCAATACTCGCTTGGCGATTCCACCTCAGCACCCATTTTAGTCGATGTTAACACTTTTCGGTTCGTACCCGGTACGGATATTGACTATACTCTTGATCTGAGAAGAAGCCTTAAGCGCAATACTGACAGCACGGTCAATGTCGTTCGATATTCGCTGAATAATGCCTGGGATGATAGCAATAACCGGATTTCATTCGGAATCCTGGATAATGCGACCGGAACCACTGCGACTGGTTGGCCGATCAACGCGCTGATCCTGGACGCGCAGTTGAGCGATTCGTTCCCGAATCCGCTCCGCATCCGGATAACTGCCCATAATTTTAATGAAAATGCCGGGCAAGCGGTCATACTTGACAGTCTTGATCTGACGATGAATAGTTTAGCGAACAGTCTGACAATTGACCTAAGGGGCGATTCGCTGATTGGTGGTTCACTGTCCAGAGAGATCGACTCGCTGAGATTCGGGATCGAAGTCGAAGTGCTTGGAAAATTATCGGTTGCTCCGGCTCGTCTTAATCAGATTCTGACCACTGCGCTGAGAATTGGTCAATTACATATGGATTCTTTTTACGGGCGCGTATTCGCTAAGGGTGAAGCGCCGTCGGGTCTGATCGCCAATAGTTTAACCGGCGCAAGTGCGATTGCGTTCGATAGCGCCCGGGCGGAGTTGAAGGTAAATGCCTCCGGCGGAGGATTCGATTCGGTTTATGTTTGTCTGAGCGGTCGCAAGGTGCATGGCAATTCCACCATGTCGGATACTTCGCTATCCATCGCCAACGCTGAATTTGTTTTTGATATTGGGCAAACCCTGTCAAATCTACCGGACACCATCCGCGTTTTCGTCAAGGCGATGAGTTTGCCGGGTACGTTTCACCAAGGCTCAGTCTTTCCTGCCGGCGTTGATATCCGGTACAATATTTCGGCGCCGCTGAAATTCATTATTCCCGTTACGCTGACGGCGGCTTCCGCCAAAACCACGACCTATTTTATTAAGGATAGCACGACGCGCGCTAATATCATTTCCGCCCAGCAAGGCGCCGATCTGGATATGGCTGTCGAGAATCGGACGCAATTGCAGGGATTCCTCTATTTTCTGATAAGCAATTTTAATTTCTTTCCGTTTGATTCGCTGAGTGATAATCTGCCAGCCGGTTTCGTATCTTTCAACGATACGATCTGGCATCTTGGCGATGATACCACTTTTGTGACAATCGATACGCTGGCGGCGCTGGAATTTCCTGCCGCTCAATTCAGCGGCAATACTTTGATTGCGCCAGGGATCAAGAATCAAACCTTCCAGACCGGTTATGAGGCGATCAGCTTGCTGGCTGATACCTGTTACTTTAAACCCTATTTTGAATTAATCAATCCGGACACCAGCCAAACCACAATCACTGCGACTCAGTCGATCCAGGTCAAGGGCTATTTGAATCTGTTTTTCGATGCGGCGGTTCTTAACGATTCCGAATAAAAAATAAATGACAGCATATCATCCAGCCCAACAGATTTACCATTCGATTCGCCAATATACGCGAGTGTGTCGGTCAATTGCGGCGCTAATGGCATTACTGTTACTCACTCCATCGCTTTTTGCCCAGTATTATGATAATCCGCTCAGCCGCGGTATGGCTGGCGCCGGCAATGCCGCGATACGAGGTTTCTTTTGTGTTGGCCATAATCCGGCCAATCTGGGGCTTTCTTCACCTTACCGCACCTATGTTCAGTTATTTGGAGTAAACGGCTACCAAACCAATAATTTCTATTCGCTCGAATCCGGCACGCATTTTGGCGGCCAGGATCTCACGGCTGACAATGGTAAATTACAGCGGGAATTTATCAGCAGTTTACCACAAGAGGGCTGGCGTTTGACTAACGGGATAAATGCACCCTTGCCGCTGGTTAATTTTTCGGTCGGCAACAAAGCTTTCACCACCTCCTTAATTCAAATTTCGGATTACTATATTTCCCGACCAGCTCTGGATGTAATTTTTGGGAATTGGGAAAAGGGGACGACTTACGACCTGGATTTGCGGTGTGATGCGCTGACGGCGATGGAATTTGCCTACTCGATGGCGATTCCTTATGGTAACATGTCGGTTGGTATTTCTCTCAAATACCTGCAGGGACTGGCGTATTACGGTCTTGATCCGGATTACAGTACCGGTCAACTTATGGTAGATACGTCCAATTTTGTTCTATTTGGTGAAGGCGAGTATTATTTTCGCGAATCCAATCACGGTCGCGGATTTGGTGCGGATATTGGCGTCGCCTTTGAAGACCTTGACGGTTGGAAACTGGGAGTCAGTGTTTTGAACCTGGGCCAATCGATAAAATGGAATACCGAAACAGCTTTCTCGCGGATAATTAAGGACAGCGGCATCGATGTTCTGAAAATAATGGGATACCAGATCAAGACTTTCCCGTTTAGAAACAGCAATCTCAAACTCGATTTTGGCGGAGAGAGTTACCGCTATAAATTTCAAATCGATAGCCTGAATGCTGATTATCTGTTTCGTGGCGACAGCGCCTATCAGGATTTATTCCGAAGCACGAAGACCATTACCCAGGACACATCAGTTTTTCGGGTCACTATTCCGGTAGTGTTGAAAATCGGATTGGCGAAATATCTGCAAAAAAACCTGTTGATGGCGATCGATTTCAGCGCCGCGTTTAGTGACAGACTCAACTTTCAGCAGGGTTGGCGGACAGCCATCGGATTCGAGTATTCGTATTTCCCGAAAACCCCGTTGCGGGTCGGTATTGCTCTGGGTGGAATCAATGGCTGGAAGTTTAACATTGGCAGTGGATTAAATCTGGGCGCTTTACACATTGACTGGGCAATTGGCATGGATCGCGCGCTCTGGGCGCATTCGATGCAGGGTTTTGATTTCGCTCTGGCTACTTATCTGACCGGCAGTGGAAAAAAGAAATAGTCCTTAGCAATGACATTGATACGAATCTTGCATATCGCGAACGAATCGGTTTTCTTTAAGCAATTCAGGCCTATTCAGTTCGTCATTTTACTGATTATCGGTTGGTTTGCCGGTTGTGCCTATGAGCCGCTCGAACCGCCCGAAATGCCGACTTATTACCAGACAATCAACCTGCCGCTGACAGATGTGACTTTGCCGTTGGCTGATCTGGCCAATCCGAAAAATAATATTTACGGTGATCCGGACAACGATGATCTTTATTTTAAATTCAGTGGCGATCTTGACACGGTGATCCTGACCGAGGAAATATTCCAGATTCCAGCCGCAGACGATATAAATTTCAGCCAGAATTTCGACGAACTCGGCGAATCTCAACCGACCTTCAGTACGACCGTTTCGCATACCACGAAGCTCTCGGAAATGATCGGTATTCCGGGCGTTTTACCCTCTCCGATCGATCTGGACATTGGCGCAGTATCGCGTGATAAATTAGACGATCAGCGTTACGAGTATGAAGTCTATGATCGAAATAGTATTCCCCATTTCGAGCGGGTTGATTACCTGACGATCAGCGATGGTACTTTTCAAACCGAGATAAATAATCAATTGCTGGTCGACCTGGATTCCGTGCGGATTACGCTTCGCAATTTAAATGGTTCTGTGATCGGAGTGTCTTTTTATGAAAATGTGCCAGCCGGAGCGACAGTTAACGATGGCGTTCCCGGCAACCTGAACGGAGCCCAATTACACGATTCCATCGAGGTGTTAATATCCGCCATAATCGCCGGCAGTAATGGACAGCCGGTAATCATTCCGGCCAACACCGACCCATTTATTACGATGACGTTTAATCTTGATATCGATGAGATTGAAAGCGTCACCGGAATACCGCTACCGATTGAAAGTTCCCAGAATCAGGCTTTGCCTCCTTCCAAAAACACGATTTTTGAAGCCACTATTGCCCATACCAGCACCGCGCCCCTGGATACCAATTTTCTCAATATGACAATCGATAATCAGATGCCGTTCGATCTCAGGATGGAAGTTGTCTTTCTTAATTTTTATATGGGAGACGATCCGCTGACAATCGATACGATCATCGCCGCCGGTCAGACGGTAAGCAATCCCAAACGTCTGGATGGCTATACTTTCCGCAATCCCGATCCGTCAATGATTGTCGATTCGATTCTGGTTGATATTTTCGTTACTATTTTACCCAATGCGGGCGATACGGTAGTGACGATTCCTATGGATATGGGAAATGCCCGAATCGATGTCGGGGTGACATTCGCCCGGCTGAAATTTGATGCGCTTGAAGGCTTTTTCAATGAAAAGTTCGATATTCCGCCGATGGCGATTTCAAATATCCCGGCTGGTTTGGCGAATGTCAATTTCGGATCGGTACTCCTGGAGTTGACATTTTTCAACGAGATTCAGGCGCGCACCGATGTGGATTTGGTGCTACAGGGTCTGCGCAATGGATTCAGCCCGCGAACTATCGACGCTGAGGGTTCGATTGACAAAGCTTCCGAGGCTGAACCGGTAGCCGAATCGCAGATTGAAATCGAGATTGCTCCAATATTTAATATGATCCCGGACTCGATTCTGGTATTTGGTGAAGCTGTAATCCCGTCGGATGATACTTCCCGTCTGCAGGTCGGTAAGGCATTTTGGGGCACCTATCAGGTTATCGTTCCTTTTGAGTTGAAAATCGAGCCTATGACTTTTATTCCGGTGACTTCCAGTGAACTGGCGGCTATCGATCCCGACACCCGCAGAAAAATTCGCCAGGGACTAATTGAAGCATCGATCGTTACGGAAATCATCAATGATTTTCCATTTAGCGGCAATCTATCGTTGCTTATGGCTAATTATGATTATTTTCCGTTGGAGCCGGACAGCCTTGATGAAGGTTACTTTTGGTTTAACGATACCCTTTTTGCGGTTACTGATACCGGCAACGTACCGATTACGATCGACACGCTCGTTTTCATTCCGTTGCCCGCGCCGAAGGCTTTTAATAGCGACGGCAGTGTCAAGACACCCGGTTTTAATCACACCGTAGCGGAGCTGGATTCAGCTATAATGGAGGCAATTCTGCGGAACGAAATTCATTATATCCGACCGCGGATCTACTTCGATGGGACTGATGACTTTGTCAAAGTAAGTTACTCTGACCAGGTTCAAATCCTGTCGGCGATTTCGTTTACCGTAGATACCGGCCAATTACTAAGTGATGAGGATGAAGAAGAAGAGCAGGAAGGTCAATCAAATACCAATCAGTCCAATGCGCCGGGCGATACTTTATTGTCTAAAATGAAAATGGCAAATGACCGAGGTAAAAATATTGCCATTACGCCGTAAATATTTGTCAGTCGGCTGGCTAATCGTTGCCTTCAGCCTTTGCGCGTCGGCTCAAACCCGGCGCGATCCGCGGGGAATGGCGCTCGGCGGCGCCTATGGTGTTATGGCGCGCGGAATTTTTACCGTCGATTATAATCCCGCCAATCTGGCGATTCCGCATGAGTACGATTCCTATCGCATCTTAGGCGGCTTAGGCACCAGTTTTTCGACCAACTTCCTTTCAATTAAAAAATACCAGAAATACAACGGCAAGAATTTGGAAGCCGGCGACGGTCATTTGAAAAGAGCCTTCATGAACGATATTCCCGCTGAAGGCTGGCGGATTTTCAGCGATTTGTATTTTCCCTTGCCCTATATCAGTCATTCGAGGTATAACCGGGCGATTAGTGCAGATCTGGTTCTGATTGGAGATCTGGGATTACCACGTGGCCTTCTGCAGTTTGTTTTTGATGAAAATCCGGTCGGCAAGACGCTCGATCTGAATTTCCACGAAGAAGTAATGGCCGTAATTCAATGGGGCTACTCGCTGGCTTTTCCGGTCGGGGACGTTTTTCTTGGCTTAACTGCCAAATATTTACAAGGTCTGGGCTATACCGGGTTGAATCCGGATTCCTCTTATGGGGGCATCACCACCTATTTCGAACCCAGTCGGAATTACATTGAGGGGGGTGGGCAATATTATTTCCAGCAATCACTTGGCGGGCGCGGTTTTGCCCTGGACGTCGGACTGACAACCCAGGAAATCAACGGTTATCGGCTTGGGCTGAGCCTGTCCAATCTTTTTGGATTTATCACCTGGAATAAAAGCACGCTATTTTCGCGCTTGATACCGGCGGAAGATATTCTGCCCTGGGATGGTGATATCTACAAATACGTTTATGAAATCGATGAGGCTCGCTTTGACCGGTTTTTCGGCAAGACCAGTGCCGGTGAAGTATTCAAGGGTAAAGGATACAAAATCAGCGATTCGACGACCTTTCAGGTGCGGTATCCCAGTTTGGTTCGTTTCAGCGTTTCTAAAGTGCTGGAAGAGAATCTGGTTTTGGCTTCCGATCTGGTAGTTGGATTTGAGGATCGGCTTTATTCATTCGGAGCCTGGAAATGGTGTCTGGGACTGGAGTCGACCAAATCGCCTCGTTTTCCATTGAGAGTCGGACTATCCTTCGGTGGGCATAGTTCGCGTGAGCTGACTTTCGGCAGTGGTTTTCACTGGGGATTCATTCATCTGGATTGGGCGCTGGGTTTTAATCACGGCCTCTGGCCCACGACCACTACCGGGGTTAATTTCAACCTGATGTGTTATTCGACAAGGAAGACGAAGACTGAATAATAATCGTCATGCGATAGTCAGACGATAGTCATTAGCCGCCTTCGGCGGCGTCATTTATAGTCATTTGTTGTCATTCAATTGTCATTCGATTGCTGAGCGAAGCGAAGTCCGGCTCTTGACGGATTATTTGTGGTCATTAAGGCATTGAGACATTCATTTTGAAATTTAAATTTTGAAATCTGAATTCGGTCGTTACTGCCGGATTTTGTACAACAGGTAGCCGCCGGCGAGCAGGAACAGGATATTGCCAAACCAGACCGCTAAGAGCGGACTAAGAATTCCTTTGTAACCCAGCACCTGGCCGAATTTGATGAATCCATAATAGATAAAAATTACCAGCAGGCTCATCCCGGCCCCGAAGGCAATGCCCTTGCGCGGCCGGACGGCGGCCAACGGAATCCCGAACAGGATAACGATGAAATTGGTAAACGGGAATGCCAATTTAAAATGCAGATTCACTTCCCATTTGCGCGAATCGTTGCCACTCTCGCGTAAGCGATTAATGAAGTAGGCCAATTCCTGGTAGCGCATGGTTTCGGGATTCAGTTCGGTTTTGACGATGTCTTCCGGCTGTAAATTGAACCGGATCAGGGTATCATTGGCAGTCGAATGTACGTACTCATTTCCATTGTCATCGAAAGTGCGGACTTTGTAGTCGATCAATTGCCATAGTTCGTTATCTGGCAACCAGACCATTTTGCGGGCGTCGATGCGGCGCACAAGTTTGAACTGATCGCGATACTGTATTGTCACTCTATGAGCTGTGTTATCGCGGGTTGAGAAGTTTGCGAGCACAATGTTACAGTTCGGCGAATCTTGATACATTACATTGGTAAAGGTGACTTTTTTGGCGAATTTACGACGGCGCAGGTTATTGGCTTCGATATCCATACGCAGGCGATTAGCCGGGATCACTATCGAATCCTCGAATAGAAAAGAACCGATACTGAACAACACCCCGGTCAGCAGTAAAGGGATTGACAGGCGGTACAGGCTGATGCCGGAAGATTTGATAGCGGCTAATTCATTATGTTTTGCCAGGAGACCGATAGTAAAAACGGCCGCAAGCAGGAGTGCCATCGGAATAGCGAGATTGGAATAATAGGGCAGTTGATAAAGGTAAAATGTAGCGATCAAACTAGGCGGCATTTGGGCTTTGAGGAATTTATCGAGTTTCTCGATCAGGTCTATGACGTTGAAAATGACCAGAAAAGCCAGCAATGAAAGCGCGAAAATGAGCAGAAATTTTTTCAGTACATAACGATCGATTAACTTCATAAGAACCGTCGGAAATTATCACACATGCGGTAGTTTATCAAATTATTTATTAATTATTCAGCGAGTTTTGATTGTTTGGAATATTGTAAGTGTACAGCTAAATGGATCAGATGCGCACAACCGAACTTAATATTCACTGGGTCACATAGCGGGTGACTTTATTCATCTTTCTCTCGATGCAGATATTAATAGCCCGGACGTAACCGCCGGCGCGGAAAGCGTCGGATAGGTATGCGACCAGATCGTCCAGTTTTTCGAAGCGATCCGGCTCGGTCTGTTCCAGTAGTCGGGCGAAGGATTGTACCGCCAGTAGTTCGTGACGGTAAAGCGCGATATTTTCCATATAGACATAATCGGTGATAATACCGGCGTCCTTTTTCTTCTGACATTCAGCTATCAGTAATTCTATATCGGCGGACAGGTCTTCGATTTCGACCTTTAGAATAGCGACGAAGTTTTTTATGATATTGCGCATAATACCTCCCGCTTTAAAATAACTTGGCAGTCTAATTTAAGCCCTGTATGAGATTTAATAAATGAATATTTTTTCTAAACTCGCGGCGAAGGCGGCGCTAATCAGAAAGCCAGTTTTAAAGCCACCGGGCGATGATCGGAAATTTTAACCGCATATTCGTTCCAGCCGCCGCTCATATAATTATCGACCATTATAGTCTTGACCTCAGAGGCGGAATTGGCGAAAGCGCTGAATAATTCATCGGTGATCAGGATGTGGTCAATATGGCTCGGCCAGGTGGGATATGACCAGTAGGTGTGACTGCCGATGGCAATGTCGTAATCGGTGAATTTGTATTCGGCGGATCGGCTGAGAAAAGGCCAGAAAACATTAGCCGGCTGAGCATCGGTCAACTCGTCGTTGAGATCGCCGATGACGATAACATTGGCATCGTTTAAGCTGTCGCTAATATAATTTTCCAGT
>JALOAB010000080.1 GCA_023229045.1 Fidelibacterota bacterium | reverse complement strand
ATAGAAGCAATTGGCGGTAGCTAAGAAAAGGAATGCTCCAATATTGTTGGAGCACTCCAGGTAATTTTAGCGAATTATCTCTGTAATCCGTTATAGGTGATTTAGAAGACTAGCGCGATTCTTCATCCGGCAACTGCCGGAATTAGTCCGTCCGAGCCGGACTCTTCGAGAATGACATTATCCGGAATATTTATCCTGTATATCATGTAAATCCTGTCTAATAAAAATAAATCCGGCTAAATCCGCGTCAATCCGATCCGTAGGATCTCCTGTGGAGCGGCATAATTACAGCGCCAGCTTCTCGCGCAGTACTTTGACGATATTCTCTTTCGGCAGACGGATTTGTTCGAGGGTGTCGCGGTCGCGCAAGGTCACGGTTCCGTCCTGCAAGGTCTGTGAGTCGATGGTAATGCCGAACGGTGTGCCAGCCTCATCCTGCCGACGATAACGCCGCCCAATGGAACCGGCCTGGTCGTAGAAAGCCGCAAATTGTTGTTTGACGTCTTTGAAAATGGCTTCGGCGATTTCCGGCATCCCGTCACGATTGACCAACGGCAGGATCGCGACTTTGGTCGGAGCCAGTTTCGGATTGAGGCGCAGGACGACGCGGTCATGTTCGGCATCTTCCCAGTAAGCATCACACAGCACGGTCAAAATAGTGCGATCCACACCAGCCGAACTTTCCACAACCGCCGGCACGATATGCGTATTCGTTTCAGTGTCAAAATAGGCCAGTTTCTTGCCGCTAGTATTGATATGTTGGTCAAGGTCGAAAGTCTGCCGGTCGGCGATGCCTTCCAGTTCCGACCATCCGAATGGGAATTTGTATTCGACGTCGGTGCAGGCTTTGGCGTAGTGCGCCAGTTCGTCTTTCTCGTGCGGGCGCAGGCGCAGATTTTCGGGGCGGACGCCGAGTTTTTTATACCAGTTGAAGCGCTCACTGACCCAATACTCATGCCAGCGTGCGCTGTCTTCCTTTTTGACGAAAAATTCCATCTCCATTTGTTCGAATTCACGCGAGCGGAAGATAAAATTGCCGGTCGTGATTTCGTTGCGGAAAGCCTTGCCGATCTGGCCGATGCCGAACGGTAATTTGACGCGCGTCGTGGAGACGACATTGTCAAAATTGACAAAAATGCCCTGAGCGGTTTCCGGGCGCAGGTAAACTTCCGCGGCGGAATCTTCCGACGGGCCGAAATGGGTCTTGAACATCAGATTAAATTGCCGGGTGGCTGAAAGATCGGCGCTACCGCAATTCGGACAGGCGATTTTATCGAATTTGACGGTTTTTTGACCGCCGCAGTGCGGGCAATCGGAATCGCGGTAATGCGCAATTTCATGGGCGTATAAATCCGGAAAATGCTGAGAGAATTCCTTCCTGACTTCAATCAAACCGTCGTTAACGCGGAAGTTGAAATCGCAGTTCGTACATTTAAAATAGAATGAACCTTTGTCTTCGCGGAAACGCGCTTTGCATTTCTTGCAATCAATCAGCGGATCGTGAAAATTGGCGACGTGCCCGGAGGCTTCCCAGACTTTCGGGTGCATCAGAATGGCGGCGTCCATGCCGACGACGTCCTCGCGGCTGGTAATCATATCGTGCCACCATAAATCCTTGACATGGCGTTTCAGTTCGACGCCGAGCGGGCCGTAGTCCCAGGTACTGCTCAGTCCGCCGTAAATATCGCTGGACTGAAAAATGATGCCGCGCCGTTTGCACAGCGAGACCAATTTATCCATTTGTTCGTTACTGACTTGTTTTCCCATACTCTTCTATTCTTTCCAATTTTCAATCTGCAATTTTCAATCTTCAATCTACAATTTATCTCTCATTCATCCGCGCTTTCCGTCTTGCATTTCGGGCAAATCAACACGGAACTGCCGTCGCGCTTCTGTTTGCGTTCCAAGAAAGGGCTATCACAATTACTACAAGGGCGGGCAACCGGCTCGTTCCAGGTGGCATATTTGCAATTCGGGTAGCGGTTGCAACCATAAAAAGTTTTGCCTTTTTTGGTGCGCTTCTGGACAATTTGTCCGTCGCAGTCGGGTTGCGGGCAATTGATGTTCAAAGTGAACGGCTCGGTAGTCTTACACTTTGGATATTTGGTGCAGGCCCAGAATTTGCCATAGCGCCCTTCTTTGACGGTCATCGGACTGCCGCAATTCGGACAGGTTTTCTCTTCGGTTTGCACGGTTGGTTCAGCATTTAGCGGCCGGGTGTTTTTACATTCCGGGAAAGCCGAGCAGGCTAAGAAACGCCCGTTGCGGCTCCATTTGATGACCATCGGCGCGCCACATAGTTCGCATATTTCCCCGGTCTTTTCCTGCAAGCCGGTCTTGATTTCCTTGCGTTGCGCCTGGAGTTCATCTAAAGCTTTGTGAAAAGGCTGGTAAAATTCGCCGATGACTTTTTGCCATTCCTTGCGGTTGCCTTCCACATCGTCCAGTTCGGCTTCCATCTGAGCCGTGAACTTGACGTTGAATATCGCGGGCATGCCTTCGACGAGCAATTTATTGACAGTTTTACCGAGGTCGGTCGGCGCGAGGTAGCCGCCTTTGCGTTCGACGTACTTGCGGATGATGATGGTTGTAACAATGGTTGCGTAAGTGCTCGGACGGCCGATTCCGAGATTGTCCAGTTCTCTGATAAGCGTGCCTTCGGTAAAACGAGACGGCGGCTCGGTGAATTTTTGTTCCGGCTGGAGTTCAAGGAGTTTCAGCAGGTCGCTTTTCCGGATTTTCAGCGGCAAACCGTTTTTCTTTTCGTCCTCGGATTTTTCTTCGCGCCAGGCCCGCAGGTAGCCGTCGAAAATCAGATCATTGCCGGTAGCACGGAAGAGGTAGTTTCCGGCGGTCACGTCGATAGTTTTTTGTTTATAAATTGCATTTGCCATCTGACAGGCGGCAAAGCGATTCCAGATCAATGTATAGAGTTTCTTCTGATCAGGTGAAAGATAGCGTCCGACGGCTTCCGGAGTGTGTTCTAAATGCGTTGGGCGAATGCCTTCGTGCGCATCTTGAACATTCTTTTTGGTCGTCTTGAAATAGCGCGGATTAGGGGGCAGAAATTTCGGGCCATACTGTTTTTCGATAAAATCGCGCACGCCGGTAATGGCTTCTTTTGAAATCCGTACGGAATCGGTGCGCATATAAGTAATCAAGCCGACCGGCTCGCCGTCAATTTCGATCCCTTCGTAAAGATTTTGAGCAACGCGCATGGTTTTTTCCGGCGAGAATCGCAGACGCCGGGTAGCTTCCTGTTGTAGTGTGCTGGTAGTGAAGGGCGGCGTGGGCGATTTGGCGATTTCTTTTTCTTCGATAGCGCTGACCTGCCAGGTTGCGGTTTGCAGAATCGAGAGATGGTTACGGGTTTCGGCTTCGTTGCCCAGATTGGCTTTTTTGCCGTCGATTTTTATGAGTTTGGCAGAGAATTTCTCGGACTGGGGGGTCTGAAGGAATGCGAAGATTTCCCAGTATTCACGCGGGATGAACTGTTCAATTTCAATTTCACGCTCGCAAATAATGCGCACGGCGACAGATTGCACCCGGCCGGCGCTCAGTCCGCGATAAAGCGTGCGCCACAGAAACGGGCTGACCTGGTAACCAACCAGTCGATCGAGCACCCGGCGCGCCTGTTGGGCATTGACCAGGCTCATGTCGATCTGACGCGGGTGATTGATGCCGTAATGAATTCCACTTTGCGTAATTTCATTGAATAAAACGCGCTGTATGCGCTCGGCCGGCACGGCCAGCACACTGGCAATGTGCCAGGCGATCGCCTCGCCTTCGCGGTCAGGATCGGGCGCCAGGTAGATCCGTCCGGCGGACTGCGCGGCTTCTTTCAGATTATGAATAATTGTGGATTTGCCCTTAATAGTGATGTATTTCGGCTTGAAATTGTGGTCGAGATCGACGCCGAGTTCTCTTTCGGGCAAGTCTTTTATGTGTCCCACCGACGCCATGACCCTGAAATTGCCACCCAGGTATTTCTTGATGGTCCTGGCTTTGGAAGGCGATTCTACAACTAGTAAATTAGTACTCATATGTTATCCTAAAGGCGCGGTAAATTACAAATGATAACCTGAAATTCAAGCATTTTTAAAATCATTACGATCGGTTTTGATTTCGGATTGCTTTTAAATAAAACTTATCAGCCAGGGATTAATTGTTTAAATTTCGGCCGTATGATTTAAAACAGTAACACCAGAATATAATGTTAACTAAAATAAAGAACGCTTTTAAAATAAAAGAAAACCGCCGGATTCTGGCTATCGTCGCCGTTGCTTTTGTAGTAATAAATATCCTGGCATGGTATGCGATTCGAACCTATGCCAAACAACCGCCGTGCGTCGTATGCGGACGGGCGAACACTAAACCGGTGAGAACGCTTTACCAGTATCGGCTTGGAGTGATTCCCTACATGAAAGATGTCGAGATCTGGTATTGCAAGCGTCATATCCAGCAGGCGCCCGATATCATCCTTGAATTACCGATCAAGAAAGACACGGTAGGGAGTCGCTACCGGATTGCCGTCGTGGCTGGTTTGTTTTCTCTTTTTTCGGTTTTGTTCATCATAATTTTGCTGGAAATGAATTTTCGCTGGTTGATTATTCATCCGGGACTGATCCTGACGACTTATCTGATTGGCGGAGTCACTTCCAACCTGACGGTGATAATTTTATTGGTTTCCACGGTAGCGCTGGCAATCGGGATTTTTTATTTTTGGATTCGTTGGTTTAACAAATATTAAACAGGACTATGGAACAGGCAGATATTGTAATTATCGGTGCGGGAATTGTCGGACTGGCAATTGCGCGGGAAATTTCCAGGACTCGAACGGCTGAAATCATTCTTATAGAACAGCATCCCTATTTCGGGGCGGAGACTTCCTCGCGGAATAGTGAAGTCATTCATGCCGGTATGTATTATCCGTATGATAGTTTAAAAGCCCAATTTTGTGTGCGCGGCAACCGTCTTCTTTATGAATTATGTGAACAGAACCAGCTCCCTTATAAGAAGACCGGTAAGATGATTGTCGCTTCCGGCCCGGAAGAAACTGCCAAAGTCGAGGCGCTTTTTCAGCAGGGAAACGAAAATGGCGTTCCGGGACTATCGATGCTGAATGCTCGCCAGATTAACGAGCTGGAACCGGCCATCCGGGCGCAATGCGCTCTGCTGAGTCCGGAAACCGGTTTGCTCGACGCGCACCGGCTGATGCAATTTTACGAAGCCCAAGCCATTGCAAACGGCGTGCTGATCGCTTATCAGAACAAGGTGGTCGATTTCCGGAAACAGACCGATGGTTACAAGATTAAAGTTGCTGATGAATCGGGTGAAACCCTCGAGATTTTAAGTCCGGTTATAATTAACTCAGCCGGACTGAATTCGGATAAAATCGCGGCCTTGGTCGGGATCGATATTGACCGGTTTCATTATAAAATCCATTATTGTAAAGGTGAATATTTTAATATCGCCAATCGGCATGCCGGCAAGATCAAACATTTGATCTACCCGGTGCCGACCAGTTATAGTTTGGGAATTCACACCCGACTGCGATTGGACGGCACTCTGGCGCTCGGCCCGAATGCTATTTACATCGACGAAATCGATTACAAAGTCGATCTCCGGAACCAGGCTGAATTCTACAAGAGCGTCAAGGAGTTTTTACCCTTTCTCGAATATAATGATCTTACTCCGGAAATGGCCGGTGTCCGCTCCAAACTGCAAGGCCCCGGCGACGAATTCCGCGACTTCGTGATCAGAGATGAAAGCGATAAGGGATTTCCGGGTTTGATCAATCTGATTGGCATTGATTCGCCCGGTCTGACCTCTGCGCCGGCAATCGCCGAGCTTGTAGCCGATTTACTCTGAACTGAAATAATTATTGATTGAAAACTAATTTATTGATCCAACCGGTCGTCTGATTGGGTAGACGAACCTTATACCAATTGGGCAGACTGTCGAGAACGGTCACGGTGGTTTGAAGGGGAACGATTGTAATAATCGCACTTTTCAAGGTGGGCTTATACCGTAGATTGCCGTTGCGTTGCAGAATCTTTTTCGATGGAGAAATAGTGGTTTTTTGTTCGGTTCCGTTTTCAAACAGGATGCGATTGAGCCAACCCTTCTGATTGTCATCGGTTGTGACATTATACCAGTGAACGGTGCTGTCCAGGATGGTGACAGTCGTGCCTTTAGCGATAGTGCCGATGACCGTGGCTTTCAAATTCGGGTTTTTTCGCAGATTTCCGTTTTTAGTCAGTGTCTGTCGCAGAACTGAGGGCGTGGAGGGCAACGGCTCAAAGGAAATAGCAAGGAGATTGCGATTGACCCAGCCGATCAGTCCGGTCGGTAATTGAACCTTATACCATTCACTGTTTGTAGCGAGTTTTTTTACGCGCAGTCCGCTGACCAGATTGGCGATTTTTTTACCTGAGAGAGAGGGTTCTGTCATCAGAAAGCCGCTGGTGATGATTTCAATTTCATCTGGTAGCAGTGGTTCCTGGCTCACCGGTGCAGATGGCGTGAGCTCGTTTGCGGCAGTTGTTTTTACGGGTTCAATCAACAGGATAACGTCTGCGGCGCTGATCCAGCCGATTCGTCCGGAAGGCGTTTTTACCAGATACCAGTCGCCGGATTTCTCGATAGAGTGGATAATGGTTGACGGCGCCAGGGTTTCGGCAACTTTATAATAGGGGGCCGGCCCTTCCCGAATAAGGCTTTCTTTTACAACCCGGAGGCGTTCAATCTCAACTCCGGTGGAGTCGGTAGCCAATCCGGCGGACGGAGTTAATAAAAGGATCGTTAATGTCAGCCCAAAAGTAATACCGATTAATCTTAATGAAACAATCATATTTTTAAATTTGCGCTAATTTACAAAAGTGATTAATTAACCGAAAGTGTTATACAGATTTTTCCACACCGGTTATTGTACAGACCGTAAATGATTAATAACTTACCAGCCAAATTTATTTTTAACAGGATTAAAATTTTCATCTGGATTTTAACGGAAAAATGACTGCGGAGGAAAGAGAATTGAGCGACGGCGAATATAAAAAATTAACACCCGAACTAATCGACGTACTGAGAAACATCGTCGGGGCAAAATATGTGCTTTATGACGATTTCGAGAAAGTGGAACCGTATTCTCACGATGAGGTTGTCGGAGAAAAGTGGGCTCATATGCCGGATGCGGTCGTCAAGCCGCGCACCGCTGAGGAAATTGCCGCCATTATGCGCCTGGCGAACCGTGAGAAAATCCCGGTCACCCCGCGCGGAGCCGGAAGCGGACTTTCGGGCGGCGCCGTGCCGGTTCACGGCGGTATTCTGCTGTCACTCGAACGCATGGATCAGATCCTGGAAATCGACCGCGCCAATATGGTAGCTGTGGTCGAACCGGGAGTCATCACAAACAATATCAATACGACCCTGGCTGAGGAGGGATTATTTTTTGCCGGCTATCCGATGAGTGTGGAGAGTTGTTTCATCGGCGGCAACGTCGCGGAAAATGCGGGCGGCGGGCGCGCGGTTAAGTACGGTGTTACCGGTCGGTATATCATCGGTCTGGAAGTTGTCACTCCCGAAGGAGACATTATTCATCTGGGCGGCAAGCGCGTCAAGGATGTAGTCGGCTATGATTTGATTCACCTCATGGTTGGCTCGGAAGGAACACTGGGAATCTTTACAAAAATTTTTATCAAATTGTTGCCGCTTCCGGTGAAAAAGGTCAACCTGCTGGTGCTTTTTAAGGATATATCCACCGCAGTGGCGCTCGTTCCGAAAATTATGACTTATGGAAAAATCATCCCAACCGCGGTCGAGTTCATGGATCGGACTGCGGTAGAGCTGGCTTGCAAATATTTGAACGAACATCTCTATTCCCAGGAAGTCGGCGCAATGTTATTGATCGAACTCGATGGCAGTGACGAGGAGCAGTTGGTCCGCGAGTACGAGGTGATCGGTGAAATGTGTCAATCCGCGGGCGCGATCGAAGTGTTCGTGGCGGACAACTATACGACACAGGAGCGGGTTTGGGCGGTCAGGCGCAACGTGCCGGAAGGAATTCAAGCCGCATTTCCGGTAAAAGCCTCTGAGGATCTGGTCGTACCGATTGCCAGTCTGCCAGAACTATTGCCCAAGATCGCCGAAATCGCCGCCAAATTTGATGTCGTGATTCCCTGCTTCGGTCACGCCGGCGACGGCAACATCCACTCGACGATTGCCAAGCGACCGGAAATGCCCGCGGAGAAATGGGAAAAAATCGAAGAGCAGGTGCGGAACGAATTATATCAGCTAGTGCTTTCTTATGGCGGGACGATCAGCGGCGAGCACGGCATCGGTCACAAACGCATTAAATATATGCAGAAGGCGCTCGAACCGGCGACGATTACTTTGATGAAGCGTATCAAACAAGCTTTCGATCCCAACCTGATTCTAAATCCCGGCAAGCTCTTCAAATAGCGCAATTGCCGGTTAATGGCGAATATCCGCCAATTTCCTTGATTCAGTGGAAGAGCGGTTTGTATATTCCTAACGATTTATTGTCGATTTTAATAATAATGGCAAATCAATGGAGCGAGGCAGAATCTATACGTTCGATGTGGTAAAAGGCATTGCCATTTTATTGGTGATTCCGCTCCACGCCTTGATTTATCAAATTGGCAATAATGATCCCGCCCTTTTCGAGCCGTTGATAGCCGCGATGCCGCAGAAAGTGATTTATCTCCTGTTTCCGGCGATGGTTTTATCGATGTGGGGGCCGATTTTTGCGCTGGTTACGGGCGCTAACATCGCTTACGGTTTTTTGCGGGTATATAACCGCGATCCGGAGCAGAGTTCCGCATATATCCTGCGTCGGATTCTGGCGGCTTTTTTATTACTGTTCGTCAGCCGCACCGCCGTTTTCATTTTTGAAGGCGGCATGTTCACGA
>JALOAB010000079.1 GCA_023229045.1 Fidelibacterota bacterium | reverse complement strand
GGGATAGTCTGACATTGCACCAGCGTCGGGTTTTGCAGGCTATCGCTCGGAATGGCGGCCAGAATATTCTTTCCCAGGAATTCATTCTGGAGAACAATCTCGGCAATTCCTCCAGCGTTCAAACTTCTATTCGGCTTTTAATGAAGCGCCAGATTTTGGACCGGGAGAGCGGCATCTATTTCCTGACCGATGTTTTTTTCAGAGAGTGGATTCGTCACCTGATTTAGTGAATCGGCAGTTAGATACGAAATTGATATCATTTTTAGAAGAAAGAACTCAAATTAAAACGAATATTTTTTTCATTATTATAATCCTCCTTTTTATTGTCTTTTTCCCCGTATTACTATTGCATTTTGATTTATCATATTTTCTCCGACAATAAACACGGTGTCTCCTGTTTGATTTATACCTCGCAAACGATAATTTAAAGAAACGGAATCCCACTTTTTTGTTGTTTTACCGTTATAATGTATAATATGTCCGTCTCCCACTTCAAAAAAATCATTAATCGCGTTGCCATAAATTGATCGACTACCATGAATATCGCTATATGTTAAACAGTAACTATTGAAATCATCTTGGCGATGAATTTCAGTATGAG
The DNA here is from genome assembly GCA_023229045.1 of Fidelibacterota bacterium. GTDB lineage: Bacteria > Fidelibacterota > UBA2242 > UBA2242 > UBA2242 > JAGNGI01. The sequence continues at coordinate 8,334 of JALOAB010000079.1, read as the reverse complement.
CCATAGAATATTCACCAACGTTTATAATTACGTATTTATCATTCGGAATAAAAATTCCTCCGATACCAAAAAAATCGGATTCGGAATCACGATAATTGCCTTCATCCCAGATCAATTCCCATTTTCCATCTTTATATTCAATGAGGCTTCCACTTTCTGAATACGACCATCCGCCTGCCCACATCCGCGTCTCTCCTGTTTGGCTATCCACACAGCCATCAATGTGCAGTAAATCCCGGTCGGTCGGACTGGTCATCTTGGTGAAGGATTGACCGTCATAATGCACGATCGTACCACTATTGCCAACAAAGTACATGTCATTTGATGATGTACCCCAGCAGTCATTTATTGGTTCAACATCTAAACCCATATCATAAAGATGATAAAGATAATAGATCGAGTCAGTACTATGTTGAGGGTAACTGCTATTTGCCCATATATCATTTTCAGAAAAAGTAAAAATGCTATAAAGATGTACTTTCCAATAATTTGATATGATGCCTTGAGGTAACCATTGGCTTCCATCCCACTTATAACAATTATGTACTTCAGAATCACCCCATTTCGGATAAACAAAACCAACTGCCCAGACATTATCTTCAGCGAAAGCCCAGACATCCCAGAAAATGCCATTTTCGCCGAGTACATCGACTATCCAGGTGAAGTCATGACTGGTTGTATCCATTGTCGTGACGCTCAGCCAATCACTTTTATCTATCGTCTCGCTATGATCTTTTACCAGCAGGCGATAGCGGTAGGTCGTGCCAGGTTCGGCATTCCAATCGGTGACAATCGTATCTTCACTGTGAAGAGTGCCGGTGAGAACAATCAGACTGTCACGTTGAATTGAATAGTTGCGTTTACCAGAACCGGAAATTCCAAACGCCAGACTGACAAATGACGGTCCGGCATAGTCAAGCGCGAAGTCATTAACTTCATCTCCCGGTTCGGTCGGACACTCTTTGCAGGACATGGCGAAAATGATAGCCGTTAGCAGTAAGATGGTAGATATTGCGTTCTTGGCTTTCAGATTTTCGTAAAAAGGCATCGTGTCTTATCCGCGAGTGTGTCCCCCGATAGGATTTTATTTATCTTTTTCATGGCTAAAACTACGCTCATTTTCGCATAATTTCAACCGTTGTGTTTCCGCCAATGGCGGATAAATCCCGCGCCCCGACTGCTGATAAAGTCAGGCTAGCAATTCAAAACTCAGAAAAAAATCCGATTTTAGGGTAAAATGTAGGTTAAAACGCTGACCGCGCCGAAACAGCCATAGCCGCCTTCAACCGTGCTGATGGTTTCCAAAAAAGATTGCGGAATGATGCTTGAAGTGGCATCCGCAACAGAAGCCATATTCTCGTCGTAGCTGAAAATCTGGATTGCCAGTGGATTACCAAGACTACTACCAAATTTGAATTTCATTTCCTTGATACTGATCTGGTTGTTAGTAAATCTCTCAACCAGTTGTCCATTCTCACAGAATAGGTAAACATCGTAAAGGTAGGCGTCGGCGGTCGTTCGCAATCTAAAACTAACTTCATCGGCGGACACCTGCACCGAGTTGGTATCGATTTCCGGTAAATGCGGCACGCTGGCGCTTGCCGTGAGTTCCGGTAATCCCGGAGCGGTGATTGTCAGGTGATAGGATTCGCCAGCAACCGGTCGAAAGTCAACATTGATATACTTATGATCGCTTAGATTGTCGTAATATCGAAAAATATAACTGGTAGTGTCACCGCTACCTGATATGCGAACCCGGGCATCCTTGATTATCGGCAATGTGTCCGACCAGGTATCATATTCATCGGCGGCATAAGCCCGTTCGACATAAACGAAGGAACTCGCCGTGGTGTCCTCCAGCCGCACGACGCCCAGAATATTCAATCCCGGCACAAATTCGGTTTCAATAATCGTGCTGGGCGCCGGTCCGGGTTGCCAGGGCGTGTCACAACTCTGCCAATCCAGCCCAATCGCAGAAATGATTATAAAAAACATTAGAATTTTAGGTTTATTGATCTGCATTGTTAAAACCTGAGCGTATAACCGAAACTTATTGAAGGAAAATATTCCGTTCCGAAAGCATAATAGCCGAAATCCGGAAAATAGAAATAGTAATACGGATTGCGCCGCAGAAAGAGCAGATTGCGGATTGTCACGGTCATGTAAGCCTCTTCCAATCCCAAATACTCCATCAGATGATACCCGAAACCGTCCCGCAATTTTTTCTTCCAACCGACATCCCAGACAATGCGCGACGGAAAGCGGACGTTATTTTTCACCGGCGTTATATCGCGCGGAAAACCGCCGACACTATTTTCCAGCGGATCGTAAAAATACTGGTTGTAACGCCCGGTCTCCCAGGTGCGCGGATAGCCGGACGAAAACTGTAAAGTCGTGCTGGCGGTTATGGCGTCGGTCAATTTGTACATCAAAAGCATTTTCAGGTTGTGCGGCTGATCGGCTTCATAAAAATACGGCTTGCCGTTCTGCAGGGACGGATAACTGCGCGTGCCGTGCGAATATGTATAGCTGATCCACCCGGACAGTCGCTCATGTTCGCCGCGCAGAAGCCACTCGATGCCGTAAGCCTCGCCGCGCCCGGCTTCGAGGATATCGCTTAGTTCGAGAGATTGCTTGGCGGCGTCATACTCCAGACGATAGAGTCGGGTTAAATCTTTATAATAGGCGGTGACCGAGTATTCCAGTTTATCAGTGAAAAAGCCTTCAACTCCGAGAATATAATGAGTCGATTCGACCGGTTTATGATTCTCTAAATTGTAATAATAATCGAGGAACTGGATAAACTCGCGATTGCGCGAGTCCAGGGTTGTCAGATACTGGTAATAACGCCCCCAGGCGGCTTTGAGCGTCGTGATCCCCAGGCGCAGAGCCAGGGCGGCGCGCGGTTCGAGACGCCAGGTTTCAGTCGCCATCAGGCGGGAACTGCGTATCCCGAATTTCAGCGAAAGCGGACCAATCTCGATTTTATCCTGCAGGTAAGCCGCCTGCAGATCAGCGCTGATTCGACGCGAAGAGGTGTCCGCCTGACCGCCGATTTTATTATAAAAGGTCAAACGGCTCTGCTCCCAACCGACTTTCCAGGTCTGATTCCAGAAAGTAAACAGCGACAAATTGGCTTTGGCAGTATAATCCTGGACGGAATTGCGGATTGAAGTTCGATATTTTATTACCCGGTCCAGATTGCTGACCGTATCCGGAAAAATAAAATTGACGTAAGAGTCATTAGCCGCCCGTGAACCGGAATGGTAAATATGGGTCTCGAGTAAAACATTCGTACGGAATAGGGTATGCGTCTGTATACCGATTGCCCGGTTATCGGTATCGGTAATAAAGCCTTCCTGAAAATTTTCGTATATATCACTCGGAAAATACAAAATCAGGTTATCGATACTGTAATCCAGATAATCCCGCGCATAAAAGGTCGTCAGGCGCAATTGGGTCCGCCCGATCTTCTGCAGGTACGAACCTACGAAATCGCCCATGATATTTGGAGAATTCATCAGCACGCGATAGGTCAGATCGGAAATGATCCGCCCCGAAAGCATCGCAGTAGCTTTTTTCTTTACCGGAAACTCGATTGCGCCGTTGATGCCGGAAGTGGATGGCCAGAATTCGCCATGCACCTCGCTCTGGTGCCCTTCCCGGGTAGTAATATTCAGGATCGATGAATTGCGTCCGCCATATTCAGCGTCGAAACCGCCGACCAGCATTTCGATATCCTTGATCGAATAGGGATTGAAAATAGCCTGCCCGCTGAAAAAATGCTGAGGGTTGTAAATGGTCATGCCGTTCAACTGCACCAGGTTTTCACCCGGATCACCGCCACGCACGTGTAATTGGGGCGAAAGCGGATCGGAAATACTTACGCTCGGCGAAAATTTTAAAAGTTGAAAGACGTCATCGCGCAGTTGCGGCGCTTCCAGCAGAACGATGGGATCGACCTGAAAACTGGCGATGTCCATTTCCTTCTCGATCAAGGTGCGCCGCTGACCGATGACCTCGACCGCCTCAGTTGGCAAGGCGCGCGCCTCCATTTTCAGCGTTCCCAGAAATAGAGCCTTATCGGTAACCTCAAGCGCGATTTCACGCTCGGTGTAGCTGATATGTGAAAGCCGCAGAGTCTGCTTTCCCTCCGGCGCCTGGCGCACGACGAAAAAGCCGCGCAGATCGGTTGCGGCTCCCAGACCGGTGTTGGCGATTAGAACATTGACCCCGATAATCGCCTCGCCGGTTTTTTCATCCACAATATAACCGGAAATATTCGCGGCCCGCAGACCGCCGCACAGAATCAACAACAGGGCGAGCCTTCTCTTCATGGCAGAACGACTCCCATCGAAAACATCAGTCCGGTTTCCAGAGTTTTAACCACGGTTGGCAATATGTTAATTCCCTGATAAAGCCCGGCGCCGACAAAGATTCCGCGATGATAGACCGGGCGATATTCGAGGCTGGCGCTGAAACCCAGATTAATCAGCATAATATTCCAGAAATCGACATAATCGTATTTGTCAGGATTGAAATTGTTGAAACCCACCCGGACGGTTGTATTCAGACGCCCCTGCCAGGACGGATTCAGGCGGAAATACCATTGCTGATCTTTTCCTCCGATGGCAATCGACTCATGCCGGGACGATTTGCGATAATAAATCCCCGGCGAGCCGCGAATGTATTTCGACATCTGGTCGGCGGGGTAATCCAGCATCAAATGCGCAATCACAATATACCCATCGCGCAGACCAACCAAGTCAAACCAGGGAACCATCTGCCTTCGGTAGCGATAGGGAGAAACCGGCAATTCTCCGGACGGTTTTCGTTCAAGCGCTTCGGTCTGGGCAATCATCCATTTATTTAGCAGAATCCCGATGTTATCTTCGACTTTTTGCTTTCTGACTTTCTTCTCGCGCAATTCCCACTGCCAGTCGCGCATCGTTTTGCCGCTGGAATCCACCAGGCGCGCATAACCGTTCAATGTCCGCGCCGCGTCGAAGGTCGGGCTGGCATCGTACCAGACGCTCAGATTATCAATTACCAGAGTTTGATCTCCACCAATTTGGTATTTTTGCAAAAAACCGGATAATTGAGTCGCCAGCGGTTCATTCAGGGCAATATATTGATCGACCGGAATATAGTTCCATTTCTTGGTTTGCTGAACGCCGAGAATAGTCGGCGGGTAGCCACGTTCATCGCTCACCTGTATCGCTGGAAATTCAGTTGGAGCGAGTGAATCGGCGTAAGTGCTGACATACAGCGTATCGGAAATCAGCTCCGACCAGGAAAACTTGAACGCCAGGGCATTCGAGTAACTCAGTCCGATCGCCAGGCCTAAAAATATTCCTCTTAAGATACTCTTTCTATCCGACATCCGCTAAACCGCTTCTCAAAATCAGGGGAAATTTTACGACCAAAGCGGTAAATATGCAATATTCGAACGAAACGGTGATTTATAACTTAACGTGAGTTTGATATAATAATCAGCAGAAATCGAGTTGATTAGTGGTTTCGAATTCTCAGTAAATAGTTTATAGTCCAAAGTTTTGCATTATCGCCAGCCTGTCTATTACCTAGTAATATCTATTGACACGAGTTTCAATTTGAATGGCTCGTTAATTGGACATATAAATTAGTATCCAGAATCTAGAGATCTGAACCGAGAATAAATAAATAGAAAGGCCTAATTATCCCGAAATGATTTCAAATCGCTGGGACTTCGTCAACGCAATGCTGTTATAGTCATTTTCATCCTGGAATTCAAATTGCCATAGTAAATAATTACCATTTCGCTTTTCAAAGAAAAGGGTTTTTACTTTCTTTTTGGTATAATACTGCCATTGTCTGAACGGATAATAAAGCTGTCTGATAATCGTGTTATTGGTTTTACTGTTCTTGGCTTCAATTAATACAACCTGATTGCGCCCCTCATAACCCGCATCCACTTCGGTTTGCACGCTCTCAGCTGTTATGACATGCTTTCTGACATTGAAAGTAAATCTCGGAGTATATTTCCGCCCCCTGATAGTGAGTACCAGACTGTCATCTTCTAAAAATGTTCGCACCAGACTAACGGCGTATGCGAAATCCAGATGCTGCATCTCTGAGTTTCCCACCCTTGAGGTATCGGGACTAAAATCAAGTTTTGAAGTATAAATTTTTACAGAGGTGTCTATATCAGGAATGTCTACGTAGCCTTCGCCTTTGACAATCGCATACTCTCCGTTTCTTGTCGGGAGAAGAAAAACATCGTTATCAATAAAAACCTGGGGCCGGTCTTCCCGGCTGTCCTGCTTACAGAGTATTCGAACCTCTTTTTCGTTTGTTTTATTAAAGTGAGCCGTTGCTTGTTTGATTTGCTCGGCCGTTATGATGAAAGGGCGCTCGTCAAAATTGTGTTCCTGATATTTTAGGTATCAAAGATTTGTAATTAGTTCTTTTAAATCAGAATAAGAAAATTTTTCAATGATTTTTTCGTTCAGAATAACATTCAAACTTGAACCATCCCATTGAAATTCATCAAATGGTTCTGTTGTGGATTTGAAAAAAGAGTAAAATATATCGTACTGTTCCTGTATACTCATTATCACAGATTTCCAATTGCTACCAACTCAAAAGACTTAGTATGAAGATTTGAGACGAAATTATAATCAATAAACTTGATTCTTTCTCTTATTTCTTTAAAAGCTCTATACTCGATTTTACTGTCAAATTCTCTTTTCCTGCCGGGTGCACTTACAATATAAAACTTTGAATAGAAATCTTGCAGGTCGTTAAATTTTAAAAGAGAATTTTGAATATCTGTCGAATATTCCACTTCAAAAAACGAGTACGGCATTTTTCTTTCATTAAACCAAATGACGTCAATTGTTTTAGCTCTATCGATTATTTCCGGATAAGAAAATTCAAGTATAGAGTTTACTTTCGAAATAGAGCCAAGAGCTTTTTCAAGAAATAGTTTGTTTTTGTCTTGTGGGGGAATATATGTTTTATAACCCTTTAAATTTCCAATTTCAACGAGTAGTCCTTGATAATATGAGTGATTGAAATTTTCTTCATTTTTATTTTTTGAATAATCTTGAATTTGAAATTTCCTTAAAACATTTTTCTCTAATTCTTTTAAAGCCCAAAGCCCCGGCTTTATTTTAAAGAAATATCTATCATCCTGAACGATTCTTCTAATAGTGGCAAATGGAGTTTTTGTTCCCCATTTTGAAACATCAACTTTTTGGTTTAAAAAACCCAATGTGGCATAACCACCGTTATTTTTCATTACTTCGATTACTTGTTCGAATTGTTTCATCTTAAAATTAGTTTAATTTTCTTTTGCACTCAGAGATCCAGATTTCGTGAAATTTCAAATCTTCGTCGAAACCCTTGCTCTTATCCCAATCGCCCTTGTTCACTTTTACCATTCTTCCGGCATGACAGGTTATTCCGTCATTGGAGAGATTATATGGTGGATCTGCAAAAATCAGGTCTACATAATTATCGGGAAACCGGTTTAAGATTTCTAGACAATCGCCGACGTACAGGGCGGCATCCTCGGTTTTGAAGACCGGTTTAATAATTTTGGGGATCTCTCCCTGAGCTACATATTTTACAATATTCTCAAACACTCTATCAGAGCGCGATTCGTTTTTATTGTCGCTGATTTTGCTTTCGCTGGCCGGTTGTTTTTTTTGTTTTAGAGTATAATCCAAGCTCGTTCCCCGCACAAACATTTTTACTGAAACATCATTAATTCATACTTTTCTAATTCTACGTAACATTTTCACCAAGCGCAAACCCTTTTTTAGTGACCCACCTATTCCGCTTACACGATACATTCGGGCAGGCAAGTTACGGGTGACATGGACAGCCAGAAAATCGTAAGACGTTATTCGCGATGAGCAACTTTAAACTGTAAACTGTAAACTCCAAACCATAAACTCGTAACCCGCCTGCCTGAATGACTGTGTCTTCAGTCGGGCCTGCCCGCCTTTTCTGCTATCGCATAAAATTCGGGCAGGCCCGCCTTTTCTGCTCTCGCATAAAATTCGGGCAGGCAACTCGGAACTAATCCCCGCAATTCTCCTCCCCGGCATAATGGCATCCGCCTCCGCAATGTCCGCCATGCTTTTCGCCTTTGTAATGACTGAATTTCAAGGCCAGCATTAACAAGGCTAAGGCGATGATAACACTTCCCAAAATTATGACGAAATGAATTGTCATTAGTTTATTTCTTTCTGCGTTCCCAGCGCCAGTTCTCGTAGTATTCCCAGCTGATATTTTCCAGTTCCTTGGTGCGTTCCAGCAGGCAGGCGCGGGTGATATCGCCGGCTG
>JALOAB010000078.1 GCA_023229045.1 Fidelibacterota bacterium | reverse complement strand
ACCGGATCCCCAAACATCTTATAAAATAGAGCCGGAATTATGCGCTCGGCAATGGCATCCGCCTCAGCGCGTTTTTTGCGCAAATCATCGGCTTGGTCAAGAATTTCGACAATGCGTTTCTGCTCGGTTAAAGATGGTAACTTGATCTTTATGTTTTTAATAATTCCTTGGTTTATATTTGGTTGTGCTCCACCAACTCGTGAATTTATTAGATCCCTAAACTTGGATCTTAAAAAAAACCAAATATATTTTCCATCGGCAATTCTTGAATCTGGGATTATGTGACAAATCGCTTGATTTGTTGTGGCATCAATGGACAAGTATGCTGTTCTTCCCACTGTGGCCCCATACATTGCTACTAGTACAGCTCCTTTTTTAATCCATTTAGCAGAAGATTCCTTTAAACCCTTTTCAGTTAATGATTCTTCTGTTGAATTCAAAACCTCATCAATTAACTCGCCTGATTTTACCCAAGGAATATTTCCACCATAAAAAATACTTTTTTGATTTGTTAAAGGTGTTCCACCGCTACCAGTTTTACAAAAATCTGAGATTTTAATGTCAAATGTTTTCATTTAATATCCTCAATTTTATCGAGGATACTCTCTAAATCGTTAACTATACTTTTTTCTAACTCTATTATTTTCTTGATTAAAGTTGTTGGGTCTTCTTCCGATGGGTTTTCCCCAACCTGCGGTTTGTAGCGTCCGGCGGCCAGGCTGAAATCATTGGCTTCGATCAGGTCGGCGTCGGCCCACCAACAGCGGGGCGGGTCGCTGTCCGGTTCCAGCAGAGCGTTGGCTTTTTCTCCGGGTAATTCTTTAAAATCGCTTTCTTTATAGATACGCCATTGTTTTAACAGATCGGGAATATTGTTCCTCTCCGGAGTTTCAGGACGTCCGCCGCCCACAATCTTGTCCGGGTCGTAGCCGTCATTTTCAACTTCATAGAACCAAATATTTTGAGTATTGATCTTTTTCTTTGAACTGCTAAGTGGTTTCTGAAATACTAAGACACCGGTTTTAACCCCGGCATAGGGTTTAAATACACCCGCCGGTAAAGAGATGACAGCAAGCAATTGAAAATCTGATAATAGTTTTTTACGTAATTCTATATGGGATTTGGTTGAGCCAAATAATAATCCTTCGGGTACAACTACGGCACATTTTCCCCCAGGAGCCAGCGCTTCCATCATCAGCGCCAGAAACAACAGTTCGCTTTTTTTACTGTTGGTGGGCAAATCTTTGCGGATTGATTCTTTGGGAATCACCCCGGCAAAAGGTGGATTGGATAAAATTATTTTATATTTCCGACGCAAGTCCTCTTCGCTTAAACCGCCAAGTTCAGAAAGAGTGTTGGCGCGTTTGATTTTTGCCTGTGGCACGCCATGCAATACCATATTCATAGTCGCAATCCGCATGATTTGACGACTGACATCAATGCCAAATAGAGACCGTTCCAGGAGGTTCCAATCCGGTATTTTTTCGCCTTTCCCTTTTCGATATATTTGAAGATTCTTTATTGATTCTTTTAATTCATTTACAAATTCTGGAGGAACAACAGAATTCCCATTTTCATCTATTTTTTCTTTGACATCAGGATTGGCGGCAACGTATTTTTCCCAAAGCCATTCTTCTCCGTAAATGGGTATTTCTTGCACCTCCTCCGAATATTTAGATAAAATATAGTCAACGGTATCAATCAGAAAACCGGCAGTGCCGCAAGCCGGATCATAAATCGTATCTCCCAAATCAGGATCAACCATCTCTACCATCATTGCGCGAATCTGTCTGGGCGTCCGAAATTGCCCATTTAAAGCTGATTGTCCTAAGTGAGTCAATAGATACTCAAATATATCCCCTTTCTCGTCGGGTCCCATGCGTCGGAAATTCAGCGAATCGAGTTCATCTATGACTTCTTTTAAGACATTCGGATCGGTTATTTCTAATATAGCATCACGGAAATACTCGGCGACATGGGGCGCATCTTTCACCATACTGTTAGCCATGTATGGAAATACTTCGTCCCGAATAAAATTCCGTAGTTTTTCACCACTATAAAAGCGCCAGTTACTCCAGCGATAATCTTCTGCCTGTCCCGGGAAAAGGCTTGTTTTTATTGAGCCACCCAAACGATATTGCAGAGCTCGCTCGTTTTCTTCTTCATCTAACATTTTTAGATAAATGAGATACGAAATCTGCTCAATATAGGTTACCGGATTGGTGACACCACCAGCCCATAGGATGTCGGTAATATGATCTAGTTTGCGACGAATTTTTGGATTCATGTTCTGCTTGTTTCCTCTATTTCAGCGAATAATGTCTCGTTCAAATCATCTATAATTTTCTTAAGACCTTCTTCCCCAAAGAGTTCGGCGCCGAGATTTGCGGCATTTAATATTAAAAGCGGAGGTTGGAAAAGATCATCAATAATCACCCGTCCTTTGACAATGCCGCGATTTTTTAGAAGGTTCAAGTATTGTACCTGTTCGGGAGTAAAAGATTTTGTTACCAGCCAGACTCTAAAACTATCGGTAATAATTTCCTCTCTGGATTTTACCTTTTTCAATCCCAGGGCATCTTTAACAAAGTCTACAAGGTTTCCACCGGGATTTCGATATGCTTTTCGCAGATTATCAATATTAAAATAAAACTCAGGCGAATTTAGTAGATCAGACAGCTCCTTTTCCTCTTCATCTGTTAATTGGAATTTTATTTTCTCCTCTTCGTCAGCCGCATATTCTTGCTGTCTGATTTTTTCAATTAAGGGGTGATCCCTAAGATTTTTTTTGATTGACTCGTCCCAGACTGAGAGGTATTTCCGCTTATCGATTTTTTCTCCTTCTGGTCCGACTTCGATATATTGAACATGATGGAGCCATTCATCCGACAAGCCAAGTTCAATTAATTCGCGCGGTTCTTTTGGCGTGGGTTTTTCACCGGGACCATAGCCACTACCTTCACCAGTAAAAATATCTATTTCGCTGTCATTGAAATATTTATGATTTTCGAAGAAATCATAAATAACAAATTGTTTTTTACCAATTTTCTCTGCGGTTCTGGTGCCCCTCCCTCTCATTTGCTGATATAGGATTGGAGAATGAACACGCCGACACATTACCAGATGCAATACCTCAGGACAATCGAATCCGGTATCCAACATTCCTACACTAACGGCAATCATTGGATACTTCTCGAATCTAAATTTACGGATAAGGTCGTCACTTTCGATAATATCACTTGTAATTAATGACGCGTACTCACCCCTAAGTTCAGGATGCAATTCATTTAAATATCTTGTCAGGCGAGCGGCATGACGCTTGGTGATCGCGAAAACAATAGTTTTTCCGGGACCTTCTTTTTGACCTGGGGCTAATTCTTTATAGTTTTTCCAGGCAAGTTTATCAAATTCTTCCATCATTAGGCGATTAGTCTTGGCGTTAGTCCACCGTCTTTCGAATTCAAATGGATCATAGTGTTCTTCATCAACATCTGCTCCTTGTGCCGCAATTGTTGTTATACCACTTGCGAATTTATAGGGAACAAGGTATTTATTCTTAAACGCTTCCTTTATATCATAAGAAAAATCTGGTTTAAAATCCTTACAATTGTAGAATTCATATGTGTTTCTCTCAATATAGACGGAAGGAGTTGCAGTTAATCCGATATGTATTGCGTCAAAGTGGGTAAGAGACGACTGCCATGCTCCATAGATTGATCTGTGACATTCATCAGCTATTACTATATCAAAATATCCACTCGAAAATTCAGTATACCGAGAGATCATCGTTTGTAAAAGACATACGGTTATTTCTTTTTCTTGTCGAATTGTTCCGGGCTTAAGCCAGTAACTACTATGTGTGGTCAAAATATCTTGAAAAGCGCCGAGCGCCTGTTTTGCTAATTGTTCTCGATCAACAAGAAACAATACTCTTTCAGATCTACCAGAGTCCATTAAACGTTTTATATAAAGTGCAATGACATCGGTTTTCCCAGTCCCGGTAGGTAATTCCATCAGATAGCGCCGCTTACCCATTTCAATTGCCTGATCAAGAGACCGCATTACAGATTGCTGATAATCTCTTAATTTCCTTTGCTCACCATACCGTATATAATAATCCGGGATAAATATTTCAGCTAATGGTTGTTTATGCTTTCGCATGTGAACCATTCGTTCCAAATCTCTTCTCGAGTAAAAGGAATCAACAATACGGGCATCATCTTCCGTATAATCCCAGAAGTAAATGAGTTCACCGTTGGTAAGAAAAATAAATGGAGCATTAATTGACTTTGCATAAGGCAGAGCTTGTTGTTTTGCTGAATAAGGATCAAATGCATTTTTTTTAGCTTCAATTACAGATAGTGGTCTGCCTTGTTGGTCGTATAGAACATAATCCGCCCGACCAATTATTTTTGTCTCATCAATTTTCTGATAGATTTCAGGCTGTATCTTAAGCATTTCCAAATTTTCTTTAACATAAGTCGGATCATTCAAAGGAACTTCTGTACGGACCTGAGTCTTATCAGAAGGATCCCATCCAGATTTCCTTAATAAATTATCAATCACGATTCGTGCATCTGCTTCAGTCAAATATTTCGCCAATTAATCCTCGTTTTTTAATAATTTCAGGACAAAGATAATACTTAGACCAAACATATGCCAATTTAATATCGTCTCTAACTAAGTAAAATATAAAATGACTACGGATAAATAAATATTTCAGAAAACGAAGCGGAAACAAATAAAAAATCTACCTAATTAATGGTCAACTTAAGCTTAAAAGCCCTGGAAATTTCCTCCGGGATTCTTGGTTGTGTTTTCTTGGATAGTTCGCTTTGCATACGCTATTGATTATTTCAGAAGAGATGCCAGAAATGGAAATCAATGCTTCTATTATATTTTTGTCGTCCTGTGATTGGAATATTTGATTGCTTTTTGAAGCGATCGCAATATTAACCTTCGTAATATAATTTATTCCCGGGCGTAAAGATTTTTACGAATTCTTGGTGCGTCAATCTATATAAAACCTTGCAAATTGAAACCCTGCCTTTAAAAATACAAGGTTGTATTTAAAATTGTGATGATGATTTTTTATTGCGGTAATACCGGTAATACCGTATATTACCAACAGGATTTTTGGAGTGAATATGAAACCGGTAACCTTTAAGATTGATGAAGAACTCATCGGCGAAATCGACGCTCTGGCGCAGGAAACCCATGAGAACCGCAGTTCGCTGATCAAGAAAGCGCTCACTTTCTATCTCGACAATTATGATGGCGTTATCGCCAAAGCCCGGCAGGATGATCCGGACAGCGTCATGATCGCGCATGAAGATGTGCTGAAAGAATATGGCCTCCTGTAAAATCCAGTGGGATTCGCGGGCGTTAAAGGAACTGCGTAAACTTCCCCGGGAAAACGCTGTCCGTATTTTAAAAGCCGTTAGTTCTCTCGGGGATGATCCTTTATCCGGGATGCCTCTGAAGGGCGCGTTTCAGAATTTTCGAAAATTACGGGTTGGTGATTTTCGCGTCATCTATTCATTTCTGAAAGATGTGGCCATAATTCAAATTTTACGGGTAGCACACCGCCGTGAGGTCTACCGTTCCTAGAAACTTCCAATTTTACCACGAAGACTCAAAGACACGAAGAAAAAATATTTACTAGCACTTTATTGGCTTGGTGCCTTAGTTGTTAATAAATCGGGTCTATTCTATTTTTAGTTCTAGTTTTCTCAGTCTGGCGCGAAAAGTTGCCGGCTCTAAACCCAGTAACTGCGCCGCGGCGGCCGCGTTACCGTTGGTTTGACGCAAAGCCGCCTGATAATACCGGGGAATGATTTCACTATCGAGGTTAACGCCTTCGGGCGGGATTGAGATTCCGGTAGATTGATCGGTCAGTTCGATGATATGTAAATGTTCGGCGCCGATTTCATTGCCCGGATAGACGAAGGCGGCAGTGAGGGCGCTTTTCAGTTGGCGAATATTGCCCGGCCAGTGATATTGGCGGATTTTTGCGAGTGCTGATTCTGTCAGATATTTCCGTTTGTCCTGGAATTGATTGAGTGCTTTTACCAAACTTTGTGCGATCAAAATTTTGTCGTTGCCGCGTTCGCGCAAGGGTGGCAGGAAAATTTCAGTTTGAACCAACCGGTAGAAAAGGTCCTCGCGGAATTGGCCGGTCTTTACCAATTCTCGCATGTTTTTGTTGGAGGCTGAAATAACCCGAACATCGACTTTTTCCTCTTTACCGCCGACAACCTGAATTGTGCCGTAGTCCAGAAAACGGAGCAGTTTGACCTGCATCTCCAGCGGCAGATCGCCGATTTCATCCAAAAATATAGCGCCTTTGTCGGCCAGTTTGAATGTTCCGTCTTTATCAGCGATTGCGCCGGTGAAACTGCCTCGTTTATGTCCGAAGAACTCACTCTCAAAAAGCTGGGGACTAATTGCCCCGCAATTGACTTTAACTAAGGGTTTTTCACTGCGTCCGCTCGCGTAATGCAGAGCTTCGGCAACCAGTTCCTTACCGGTGCCGCTTTCACCGCTGATGAAAACCGGGAGTTCTGTGTCGGTCAGCAGACGTATTTTTTCCTTGACCGCGCCAATACCGATTGACTCACCGATAATGGCATCGATAGCAGGCGATACCTGCTGACGAAGTATTCTGTTTTCACGGGAAAGTTTTGTCAGTACGATTTTGGTGGAATCGATACTTTTAATTCTCGGAAAATCATCGAGGTTGAAGTCAATCTCGGACAGACCAGTTTCGCGGTGAATCTGGACGAGTTTGGCGTCGATTACACCGCCCTGCTGTAGAAAAATCCAGCAGGCGTGCATAGTTGGCGTCCCGGACGTTACTGAAATGGTGAATTCACCGTCAGGATTTTCCCGAAGAATTTCTCTGACAGCCTGGTACATAGCTGGGTAAACTGTGTTATAATCGGTCGGATTGACTGCCAGAGCTGGCTGATAGCGCACGGTCGAAGCCGGATAATTTTTCCGGCAATATTCCAAAATTGCGGAAGCGGGTTTCAGATATAATTCGTCGTTATACAGCAGATAAAGTACATTAAAAGACTGTTTCTCAAGGACGGAAATGATTGCGCCGGGCTTTTCTGGCAGATAGCAGTCGTTATTGCCGATGAATGACAGCAGGATTTTAGGTTTTTTAATTGGACGGTTGTTCATTTATTCCCTAATTTGCAGGTGAATATATTTAGTCCGACTGAATAATAAAAGATTTTCTATGAATAAGATAGAGTTAAAATTCCACCATCGGCTGGAAGATCAGGCTCTGCATGATCCGGTCGACGGAAGTGAATCCGAGAGCAAGCCCGCGGTATTGCGGTCGCTTTTCGTAGGAATAGCCGATTTTGAGGCCTACTAAATATTTACGGAACGGCCAAAATTTTCCGTAGGCGCACGTGATCCGCGAAAAGCCTTTTTTCGTTTCGCCGGGCGGAATCTGCAGTTCGATCTCCGCACAGGAATTCTGTCGGAAGTTCAACGAATGGCAGTCTTTGTCAGTTTTCTGGCGCGCAAAGGTCAGATTAAAGGTATTGGCAATTTGCGGTAGTCCGTACCAGCGGTAGCCGATTTTGATGTCCCAGGAATGGGCTTTCGTTTGGTCACTTCCGGCGCCTTTGATTTTCCATTCACAGCGCCACCATCTGGCACTGAGAATATAGCCATCGAAAATTTCCTGCCAGCCGGTTGTTGCCACAAAACCGCCCGCACCGCTTGCACCGACTTTTAGCTCTTCACCGTCGGTCAGGGTTAGAAAATTAACTAATTGGCCGGTAAAAAGACTCAGCGACCAAGGTTCCTGATAATTGCCGGCCACAGAACTCCAGAAATTTAGATCATATGGTAAATCGAATTTACTGTAGAAGTCGAAATGCTTGGTCTTCAGCCAGCCGGAAAAACTCGCAGTCGGGTAGACGGTGACTTCAGCCAAAAGATGCGTCGGTTTGTATGATTCCAATATTAGGTCGGTATATAATTCGGCTTCATCTTCTTTATAAATCAGTACCGGCGTAATCTGCCGCATACAAATAAAGACGCTGGCATAGCTACTGTAAATTCCCGGTGAAAACGCTAATCCGGCCTCACGCTCAGCCATTTTGAAAGGCCATTTAATCTGGGCATGGCCTGGGCAGACAAGTAAAAGAATCGTCAGACCAATAAATGATAGAAGATGACTGCGCAAATGAACTCTGATCATTGTCGGGAAAATTGGTTGATTCTTGAAATGAACGGTGATAGCCTTAAAGACGATAATTAGCCACAATGGTGGTTTTGACCCGATCAAGAATCTCCTGGTCGGTAAAATTGATCAGTTCGGCGGCGGGGATCGGATCGCTGACAACCGCTTCAAGCCGGACGCGCGGATCGATAATGAAACGGGTCTTAGGCTTCAGGCGGAACATGCCGTTCAGGGTCACGGGCAGAATGTCGAGATTGGTGGCTTTCATGATGTGAATGAAGCCTTTTTTAAAGGGTCCGAGTTCTCCCGTCAGTGTGCGGGTACCTTCCGGGAAAAGAGCTATCGTCAGCGAATCGGCTTTGGCGATGGAATTATTGATCGCGGCTCGGGATTTTTCGCGATCGCCCGGATCGATTGGGATGTAATCAGTATTTCTGAGAAAATAGCCGAAAACCGGGATACGCGTCAGATAAGAGCGCCCGAGCCAGGAGACGCGCGGGAAAACTGCGATAATTGCGGGGATATCGTATATGCTGGCGTGGTTGATCAGCATAATGTATTTCTTGCCACGCTCAATCTTTTCGCGTCCGTAAACGTGTATGTGGGTTCCCATCAGCCAGAATAGTCCTCTAGCCCAAAAAATATGTCCAATGTGCAATAGATATGAGGCTTTAAAAAAAACCAGGATAATACCCAACGGAATCATGATTGCCGAGAATAAATACTGGAGTCCGTAGCTAAAAAGCGAGGTAACGGTCAATATGCAACGCATCGACCAGGGAAAACGTTTATCTTCTTCAGTCAGTAACATGCGGGCAATTCTAATACAATACCAAAAAAATTAAAAGAAATATTTTAATAGGGAAGTTTTAATCCGAATAATGCGAATATAAAAATGCTGA
>JALOAB010000077.1 GCA_023229045.1 Fidelibacterota bacterium | reverse complement strand
TTTTTGACAACATATTCTGGTTTTCAGTAGAATTTCTTGATAGATTTCATTTGTGCATCAAAGAAAATTACTGCTCATCAATCCCTGGATCGCCGATTTTACGGCTTTTGATCTGTGGTCGAAGCCGTTGGGCTTGCTTTATATCGCCAAATTCCTGCAGAATTACGGATACAAAATCGAACTGCTCGACCTGATGGACCGCTTGCGCTGGCAGGACACCAGCAACGATCGGTTCAAGGACGGGCGCGGCAAATATCGCAAAACCGTCATTCCCAAACCGCCAGCGCTGGCGCAGTTTCCGCGGCGCTATGGTCTCTACGGCGCCAGCCGGGAACAATTCATAGCCGCGCTCGCTAATGTACAGCCGCCGGACGCCATCCTGGTTACTTCCCTGATTGCTTATTGGTATCCGGGCGTGATGGAGACTATCCGGATTTTGCGTAAGTCTTTTCCCAAAACGCCCCTGATTTTGGGCGGTATCTACGCCAGCCTGTATCCCGAACATGCCAGAAATACAATGGCGCCCGATTTCCTGATCACCGGCTACGGCGAGAAAAAAGTTATGCAACTGCTTGATGAACTTTTCGGAATAAACCGGGATTATGCGATAGTGCCGGATTTCAGCGACGAAGGCGCTCTGCCCTGGCATTTGTATCCGCATCTGAAATCGGTCGCCATTCAGACGTCGCGCGGTTGTCCGAACCGCTGTACTTACTGCGCCACCTATTTGCTCAATAAAAAATTTATCCAGCGCCTGCCGGAAGACGTCATAAATGAAATCACTTCCGTTTATCGTCAGTTCGATGTCCGGCATTTCGCTTTTTACGACGATGCTCTGTTCGCCAATCGCGATCGCCATATAGTTCCGATACTGAACGGGATTATCGACTCCGGCATAAAAATAAATCTGCATTCGCCGAACGGGCTTTTCGCCCGGGCGATCAACTCCGAACTCGCCGAATTAATGTTCGCATCCGGTTTCAAAACCGTGCGCCTGAGTCTGGAATCGACCGCCCCTGAAATTCAAAAATCTTCCAGCAACAAGATCAATAATGCCACTTATATTGAAGCAATCGCAAACCTCGAACGCGCCGGATTCGCGCGAAATTCAATCGAAACCTATTTGATCATGGGCTTGCCCGGTCAAACCCGTCTGCAGATCGCCGACAGTATCGATTTCGTGGCCGATCAGGGCGTCATCGTGCGGCTGGCTTCTTTTTCGCCGATTCCTGGTACGGTCGAATGGGATCGCGCCCGCGCTCTGGGTTACGTGCGCGGCGATACCGATCCGCTGATGACCAACGCCACCATTTTCCCTTTCCGCACCCAAAACCTGGATTATAACGATTATCTCGATCTGCGCCGGATCGCCAACTCACGCAACGCCGCCAATCGTAAAGACCAACAAATTATCCATGAGGAAATCAATGGGACAGATTAAACCTGCGCCGCAAGGTCATTTATTTTTAGCCATAATGTCAAAAGACGAAGCTCTGCACTCTGCTACACTGGAGAAATTCATAACGCGTTTCGGCGAAATAATGGGCGCCGGGCCGCTTTTCGCCGTCAGCGACTTCACAGATTACTACAACCCGGAATTCGGGTCAGATTTGAAGAAACAGTTCTTCATTTTCAAACAACCGATCGATCTCGAAAAAGCTCATCATATCAAAGTTTGGACGAATGCGATCGAAGCCGAAAGTCTCGAAGATATCCACCATCAATCCCGTCGGCAAATTAACCTCGATCCCGGTTACCTTGAGCCATCCAAACTGGTTCTGTTTTCCACCAAGAATTTCTCGCATCGCGTATATTGCGGCGACGGTATTTTCGGCGAGGTGACTCTCATCTATGAACGCGGCAAATTCAAAGTATTACCCTGGACTTATCCTGATTACTTTTGGGAGCAAAACCTGGAATTTTTGTTGCAGATGCGTAATGAAATCGTGCGCCTCAGCCGGAAGAGGGAATAGACAAGATTAACTCCGCAGGAGTCTCCGGAGAGACAGGATTTACATGATTAATTTATAATTGAGGTTCTACTCGATGCTTGCGTCAGGGAAATTAATCAATAAAGAAATAAATCTGTGATAAAATTTCTTAATAATATCCTGTTGTGATCCTGTTAATCCTGTCTAAAGATAAGCCACGACCCGCGCCGGGGCGCCATCAGTCGCAATTTTCATGGGTAGCGCGAAAAGTGTAAACGGCTCGTCCGGCAAACCGGCTAAATTGGTCAGATTTTCGATAATCAGGATCTCGCGTTCCATTAAAAGGTTATGAACCGGGTAATTTTGCGCGTCTGCGTCGGCGGCGTCCATACTGGGAAAATCGCCGCCAATACCCTCAATCCGCAAATCAATTATCCGGCGGGCAAATTCAGGCGATAAGTACGGATGCTCCTGAAAATATTTCGGATCGCCCCAGTAACGGTCGAATCCGGTACGGATAATCAGAAATTTTGGATGCAGGTCTTTAATGCGCAATAATTCGGCATTGGTCAAATCGAGCGCTGAAGCGCACTCCGATTCACGCGAGATGCACAGAGCCGAACCGCTGAAAAGACTGATTGCGAAATCATCGATAGTCTTTCCATTGGGTAAAAAGTGGCGCGGGGCGTCAATATGCGTGCCATAATGCGAACCCAAATGCAGAGCCGAAATCGTATACTGCGATTCTTTACGAGTGATTATCTGCGGCTGTGGCTGATCGCCCGGATAAGTCGGCATACCGGTTTCCAGTCGATGAGTTAAATCAAGTACGAGTTTCTTTTCGGTCATATTCCGACTAATCTGTTTTGTATAAAAATTAAAATCCAAGCCATAATCCGATCAGTCCGATTAATAACCCAAATCCAAAATTAATCAATTTGACGCGAATAAAATCCCGGCGCGAATGCGCTAACAGGGGCAACATGCCATGCCCGTCCTGCACGATTGAGCTGGCCAGCAGGACGCTGAAAGGCGCCAGTCCTCTGGCAAACATCGTCACGAAAATTAAATGCGGTCCGGATTCCGGTATCAATCCGACCAAGCAGGCGATTACCAATATCAACAGACGCGTCTCTGAAAAATATTGCTCGATGTTGAGATGATTGATCATCAATTGAATGATTATCATCGCTCCCAGCGTCCAGAAAAATATCCTCGGTACGTGCCGCTTGGCGACGTGTTCCCAGAGGTGTTCTGCCAGAAAATGATCGGGCACCGTCGCAACGATGTACAGACCGATCGCCGATACCGTAATCAGAGTAATCCGTATCCAGCCTTCTTCTCCTCCGGCGATGAAACCGCTTCCGACTGCGATCAGGATTATCGTCGTTATCAAAATCAACAGAAAGCGCTCCAGAGTCATTGCGCGCAGTTGGGCCAAAATATGTCCGCGTGGGAAACAGTTGCAGTATTCTTCATGTAACGGCAGTTCGTGTGCGGCGGCGAGTTCATGTTTTTTAAAAAATAGCAGATCGGTCAGCACTCCGCCCAAAAGTGCTACCGCTCCCAGAATCACATTCAGCAAGAGCGCTTTACCGGGAAAGAGCGCGAACATCACAAAAGCTTCATCGCCGCTGGTCGCGATCATGGTCGTCACCAGCGCGCCCAGCGAAACCAACCGGTGCGAATAAAGCGTCACCATCGCGAACGATCCCAGGCATCCCGGAATCACTCCCAGAAAAGCCCCCAGCACATATTGTCGCCAGCGGCGTCCCTGCAAAAACTTCTGCCACTGACCGCGGGTCTGCACATTTAAATACTCGATCACCAGCATCATAATGAAGACGAAGCCGGTGATCATCAGCGTATTTTTTAAAATTCCCAGCATACTCACTCCGGCGATTTTTCAGATGAAGTTTTCAATGTTAAAATTTGGGCGCCGCTCCTTAGCATTTCATACCGATCGCGAAAAAGAGCGGTATATTCGACCGGGTAAGATTCCGCGCCAATGGTGGTGATAAAACCTTTCGTTTCCGATCCGGCGGCGTTCATTGCCATTATCCGAACCGGACCGATTTTAGCGACTCGTTTTTTCGGGGTTTCTGCCGCAACTTGAAAATCCCGGCTAACACGCCCCCATTGCCATTCCGACATATTTGGCGAATAACGCGCCTCTAATTCTTGCACCGCTTCGCGGAACGACCGGCGCATCATTTCACCTTGCCACTCGACGATTTCCGGTGTTCGCAAATTGTCAAACCAACCGCTTTCACTCCGTTTTATGAGTGATCTTAAATTACTCAGCGCGAAATCGTAGGAGTTGATGAATTGCTGAAACGTTTCCGGATCAACCAGACTTAGCTCGTCGCTATAGACATTTCTCAGCAGAATTGCCAGGAATGACCGGTAAATTGTCGCGCCGATGGTTTTTTCTGAATAAATTCCATCCCAACCGATCAGATTCTGATAAGCCGAAAGTTCAATTTCACGTTCGAAAAGCGTGTCGCTTATTGCTGTCTGTATATCCTTTATTATCCCGTCGAAATATTGATCTTTATTCAACATTGAAAAATTTTTAGCGATTATCAGCGGGCATGAAGTCTGCGGTTGATTAAAGTCGACCACCGACACAAACCTTCTCATTTCTGGCTCAGGCATAATCAAACCGCCAGACCACTTACTTTCAGAATGATTTGCTACGGACATTTTTTCCAGCCGCAACGATATCAGACAATTCGCTTCCGAATTCAACGGTTGATCAGGCGGCTCGGGAATAATGCCAAAGTCGCCACCCATTACAGTCCACACCAGACCGCTCAGATCGGAGCCAGCTATGCCCAGCGTATTTTTGAACTCAGCTAAATTGCGGGTCAGCATCAGCGCGATCTGATTGTTAATTGCCGAGGCGGATAAGCCCGCCCATTTCAAGACAATTGCATTGGCGATCGAGTCAGTTTCTTGCAGGATATGGTCAAGCACGATTCCCTGATCCGTGTGATAGAATTTCACGTCAATATCGCGGTCGTTTTTGACTTCAATCCGTTCGATCCGTTTAATCAGGTTTTGCCAATTACCTTTGACAGAATATTTTTCTGTTTTCGGGGAAATTTGAGCCGCCAGGAAGTCAACCACATGATCATCCGGCCAGTTACAGCCCCAGGCCACCTGGCGGTTGCCACCCGCCCAACAGAGCGGCGTACCCGGGAAAAATATTCCGCTCAACTGCCAGCCCGGAATTGACATACTGAAAGCCAATTTTTCCGCATCAAAGCAATTATTTTCGAAAAACAATCCGACCTGTCCGGCGAATGGATTTTCACCAGCCAAAGCCCAGGTCAGCATTCTATCCTGTCCGGGAATCATCGCGGCCGCCCGACGTAAATCGAGACCGGCGCGGAAAAATTCGTTCAAGGTCGTGAAAAATATATCTTGATACTCTTTCCCGGGCATGGTCCACTGATCCAATAGAGGAAAGCCATCTGTGATGCGTTCCCTTCCGAAAACTTCACCGGTTTTGTAAACTACGATTTTTTCGTCCCAGCGGCAGGAATATGTCCAGCGCCATAAATGTAATATCGCCAGACAGTCTTCCGGCGTCCATGGCAGTGGCTGGTTTCCGCTCAGGTGGAAATTTTGGGCTACGCTGTGGCGTTGACTAACGATATATGCATTTATCCCCTCACAATAAGCTGTAAAAATCATTTGCGCCTCAGGAGAAAGTTGAGCCAAAACTCGTTTGCCGCGCTCAAGGAATCCAAGCCGGCGCGCCGCAATATCGATCCCGATGCACCTTTTACCATGGGCGGCGGCCATCTGACCGGTCGCAATGCGCAGAAGACGATCAAGCGCCTTCAACTGCCGACTGGCCTGGAGATAACCGATCGTTCTAAAAAGGTCTCTCAGATTGGACGCTGTAATATGGGGCGCGCTTTCCAATCCGGTAATGACTTCCACATCAGCTCCAAGACATTCAACCCTGATGTTACCCGAATCCAACTCTTCGGTTTGATTAAAAAAACCAAAATATATGATGACAACAAAAGTCAATAAAGCCGCGCCAACGCCAGCAATTTTAAAAAAAATAGTTTTGGAATAATTTTTTGATGGACGCCCTGTCATCGCGCGGTAAATATAGTGCTTTTTAAGGGGCGCTACAAGTAGCTGTAAAATTGCATTTGCGCCAGAAGTTGATTAAAATAATGTTGTATAAAAAGGAGTATGAATTATGAATGAGTTAATCAAGAAAATTTTTCTGGCGGGTGTGGGTGCGGCATCCCTGACTAAGGAAAAAATCGAAAACATCCTGGAAGACCTGATCAAACGCGGTGAAATAGCGCGCGAAGACAAAAACAGTTTGCTGAATGAAATGTTGAATTCGGTTGAAAGGGGTCAGCAGGAAACCGCTAAATTCATTCGTAAAGAAATTGAAAAGGTGCTCAAAGCTCTCGACATCCCGAGCCGATCGGAATTTGAAGAGCTCAAAAAGCAGGTAAAATCGCATCCGCGGCGTAAAGCCAAGTAAACAACAATGAGGCATTTCTCCGTCCCGCGTACCTGGCGCCATCTCAAACGTTATCACCAGGTTATTTCTGTTTTTATCAAGTACGGGTTTTATGATCTGGTGGACGCCGCCCGCAAAGATCTGATCACGCGGTTTGGTGAAAAAATCATACCCCGCCACCGTCGGAGCCAGCTCAGTAAATTATCGCGGGCGGAGCGAGTTCGTTTGGCGCTGGATGAACTCGGGCCAACTTTTATCAAGCTCGGCCAGGTTATCAGCTTGCGCCCGGACATCATTCCGGCTGAAATCGCCGCCGAGCTGACCAAACTGCAGGACGCAGTTACGCCATTATCCTTTGAGGTTATAACTGAAGTTATTCGCACCGAACTGGGTTGCGATCCGGAAAAGGTCTTTCTGGAAATTCAACCCGAGCCGTTGGCAGCAGCTTCAATCGCTCAGGTTCATAAGGGTCGGTTGGTGACCGGAGAAACGGTGGCAATCAAAGTCCAGCGTCCGGAAGCCGAAGCCCTGATTGAAACCGACGTCGAGATTTTACATGATCTGGCAGTCATTTTACAACATTACTTCCAGGAAAATTTTGCGCTCGATACGGTGGCCTTTGTCAATGAATTCGATCGCTCGATCCATCGCGAACTGGATTTCATCCTGGAGGGTCGCAATCTGAAACGTTTCCGGCACTTTTTTACCGGTGACGATACGATCTTTATTCCGACCTATTATTCCGAATATAGCACGGCGAAACTCCTCATCATGGATTTAGTGGAAGGGATTAAGGCTTCGGAAATCGCGCGTCTGGAGGTCGCCGGTATCGATCTTCAGGAGGTCGCCCGACGCGGAGTTCAGATCAGCTTACGCCAGATATTCGAACTCGGTTTTTTTCATGCCGATCCGCATCCCGGCAACATCATGGTTTTACCCGGCAACATCATTGCGCCGGTTGATTTTGGCATGGTTGGTCAGATCGATGAAGTCACGATTGATCATTTGGGTAATGTCATTCTCGGCATTCTGCACAAAGATGTGACCCGGACTTTACGCTCCCTGGAAGACCTGATCGATATGGATTTGTCAATGGTAACTCATAATCTGCGAATCGATTTAACCACCCTGATCAACAATTATGCCGACATTCCATTAAAGGATCTGCAACTCAGCGCCTTAATGGAGGACTTCTTCAATATGGTGCGTAAATATCATTTGCAAGTACCATCCCATCTGGCGCTGATGCTCAAAGCGCTGGTCACAGTCGATGGACTGGCGCGGATTCTTTGGCCCGATTTCGATGTAATGGCCGCCTTAAAACCTTATATCCAACAAATTACTCTGCGCCGCTACGATCCGCGTCGGCTTTGGCGCGACGGCTCGCTGGTTTTTGAGGATTTCGCCGGGTTGATATCCGATCTGCCGCGCCGCCTGCAGACGATCATTCGCAAAGCCGCTGAAGGTAATTTTGCGATTCAGTTTCAGCATCGCAATCTTGAACATCTGATCGGCGAATTTCACCAGGCCGCCAATCAACTTTCCATGGCGTTGATCCTGGCCGCCCTGATTGTCGGTTCATCGCTTATTATCCTGGTAGCCACCGGGCCAAAGCTGTTCGGTTATCCTCTGATAGGAGTAATCGGTTATGCGATTGCGGCTTTAATCGGTCTCAAATTACTCTGGAATCATTTCAAAAAATAAGGAGGATCAGAAATGTTGTCAAAATTACCAGGCTTAGCGATTCTATTAGTCATCGGATTAGCGCTGATGATTTCCTTCGGTGTGGCGCAGGAGGCTTCTGCCATCAAACTGCTCGCACCGCAATTAAACAGCGGTAAATTATTGATGCAGGCCTTGAAAGAGCGCCAGAGTATGCGCAATTTCAGTGAAAAACCGCTTGCCCTTCCAGCCCTCTCAAATTTACTCTGGGCGGCTAACGGCATCAACCGTCCTGAATCCGGCAAACGCACGGCGCCGACCGCCATGAATCGTCAAGAAATCGATGTCTATGTCGTACTGCCTGAGGGAATTTATCTGTACGATCCTAAAGAGCATGTTCTTAAGATAATAGCAAGTGGAGATTTCCGGAAATTGTGCGGCAGGCAGGATTTTGTTGCCAAAGCCCCGGTCAATCTGATTTATGTGGCGGATTATGCTAAAATGGGATCGATCGAAGATGAAACCAAGAAGTTTTACGCCGCCACCGATGCCGGATTCGTTGCTCAGAATGTCTATTTATTTTGCGCTTCGGAAGGCTTAGCCTGCGTCGTCCGCGGGATGGTCGACCGTGACGCTCTGGCGAAAGCCATGCGCCTGAAGCCCGATCATAATATTATCCTGGCGCATACTATCGGCTATCCAGCCGAATAAAACTTTAATCCTTAACCGAAAAAAGCACACTTTATAAAAAGAGAAGGCGAGCCGGGACGGGCCGCCCCCGTTCGCCTTCCTTAACCCACTCAGTATCTAGCCCACAATTCGGTATTTCTATTTATCCCATCCGCTCCATCTCAAAAACGTGGAGCCCGCCGTTTGAGACGACGAGCACCACTCTATGTCAACTGCCCCTTTTCGGCTACTATTTACAAGTTATTTTTAGAAAAGTCAAGAAAAATTTTAAATATCACGCAGAAAAATTATCCTGTTCAACCAAGTCTCTTAAAACCGGCAAAATGTAAATATCTTTCAACTCCAGATTCCTGAGAACCTTAATA
>JALOAB010000076.1 GCA_023229045.1 Fidelibacterota bacterium | reverse complement strand
TCCTGAAATTGATTGCCGGCGTAATCTAACCAGCTTTTTGCATTGATGTGTAAAACATAATTCGTGGCGGACAGGAGCGGTTCTTGCGGCTCGACAGTAAAGGAGTTGGCGTCGATCCATTGCGCCTTTATCGGCACCTTGAGAGTATCGTTAAAAAATAGTTCAACGTGCGCCGCGAGTGTATCGCCGCTTATAGGCTCGCTCAGATTGATCTGGATAACGGTCATCAATTCCACCTCTTTGGCATTCGCGGCGGGAATTGAGGAAGCGATTTTTGCTTTGAGAGTATCCGGCTGGTCAGTCCAGCTAAAACGAGCTGTCCGGCCGGCGACGATCAGTGAATCGGCATTTTCAGCTACGATTCCCGAAACGCTAATGTAATACTCGGTTTTAGAAATAAGACTATCGGTCAGCAGAAGAATCCGGGTCGCTTCTTTTTCATCCGCCCAAGCATGAATGACTTTTATCCTTGCATCCGAAAAAATAAAATTGTCAGGCGTCAACCGCATGTTGGATAGCGGGCGCGAAAAGTTCAATTCCAGCAAGCCATCCAACGGTTTGGCGATCAACAATCGGAATGGTTTCCAGTACATTTTTGTCAATCTAAAACCAATATTATCAAGGCGATCGTTGCGGTTTTTAATCGACAGATTTTCAACCTGCGGCGGCGCCAGCCAGTCATTCTCCGTAAGAAATTTCGGGCGCGGTCTTTCGCCGGACACCGCCAGGGCACGATACTCGCCCAGCGGCAGATTGGTCGCCTGATAATTGCCGTCTATATCGACCGACACCACAAAATCCGGCTCGGCTAACCAGAGTGTATCCGGAAAGTCTGTGCCCTTTTTATATAACCAAACTTCTGTTTTCGAATTGGTCGGAATATCTGAAATCCGCCCGGCAATCACTCCCTGAT
Source organism: Fidelibacterota bacterium (assembly GCA_023229045.1). Taxonomy (GTDB): domain Bacteria; phylum Fidelibacterota; class UBA2242; order UBA2242; family UBA2242; genus JAGNGI01. Next base: position 8,238 of record JALOAB010000076.1, on the reverse strand, counting down.
CGAGCGAATCGCCGGTCGCAAAAGCCAGTTTGATCTCACGGGCGGTGGGATTTTTCTGATAATCCACCAGATTGCGCCCGAAATTGAAAATGTAGGTGCGGTCAGGTTGCAATGGCTCATTCAGTTTAATGATGACCTTACGGCGGCGAATTATCACCCGGGGAGCGGTTGAGAGACGCGGAGTAACCTGTAAAATATTATCGAGGGCGCGTGTATCGAGCGGTTCGGAAAATTGGAATACTATTTCAGGACGACCGGCGACGCCTGTCGCGCCGTCTTCAGGATAGCAAGAGACCAGCTCCGGACCTGTGCGATCAACCGGTCCCCCGCCCGGTCCGCCCTGTGCCGCGCATCCCGCCAAAAACGCGAGAGCCAGCGCAATTCCAAAACACCCCCAATTAAATTCGTTGAACAATTTAAATCCGAATAAGCGCACCTATTTACCCTGCATTTCAAAAACCGGTTCGGATTATTCCAAAAAAATGGATTTATTTAAATTACGCCTAATTGCTTACCTATCTGAGCAAATTTGTCCAAGACAAAATCCAACTGTTCCTGTTTATGTGTGGCAATATAGCTGGTGCGCAGACGGGATGAATTGCTCGGCACCGCCGGACTGATAACGGCATTGGAATAGACGCCGGCTTCGAACAGCATCTTCCAGAAAGTAAAGGTTTTCAGGTTATCGCCAATCACAATCGGAATCACCGGCGTTTCGCTGGTAGAGGTATTGAATCCCAGGCGCTTGAACTCGCGCCGCATATAATTACCGATCTCGATCAATCGTTGGCGGCGCTCTGGTTCCGCTTTAATTATTTGTAAGGCGGCGCGGGTGGAAGCGACCACGCTCGGCGGCAGGCTGGCTGTAAAAATCATACTCCGGGCGTTATGCTTGATATAATCCACAACCTCATAGGCTCCGGCGATAAAACCACCTAATGCGCCAAAAGATTTCGAGAACGTGCCCATAATCAGGTCAACCTGATCGTCAAGACCAAAATGCGCCGCCGTACCGTTCCCGTTCGGTCCGAGAACTCCTATGGCATGAGCGTCATCAACCATAATGCGAACCCCGAAAGGTTTGGCAACCCTTACAATTTCAGGCAGGTTGGCAATATCGCCTTCCATTGAAAAGACGCCATCCACCACCAGTAATTTCCCAACCTGTTCCGGCAGGTTTTTCAGAACTTTGGCCAAATCCTTCATATCGTTGTGACGAAAACGCACCGTGTTAGCCTCTGAAAAGCGACAGCCGTCGACAATGCTAGCGTGATTGAGTTTATCGCCGACCACATAGTCATTTTTACGCAGAAGACTTGAAATAACGCCCATATTCACCAGGTAACCGTTGGAAAAAACCAGAGCGGCTTCCTTATTAGTGAACTCAGCCAGTTCGTGTTCGAATTCCTCGTGAATATCCAGCGTACCGTTCAGGAAGCGACTGCCGGTACGTCCGGTGCCATATATCTTCAAGGCCTGTTGGGCGGCTTCAACAACTTTCGGATGATGGGTCAATCCCAGATAATTGTTGGAACCGATCATTATTTTAGGCTGGCCTTTGTAGACCATGACCGTATCGTCTCCACCTGAAAACGGAATAAAGTACGGGTAATAACCGTTCTCACGCGCTATTTGGGCGTCTTTATAATCAAAACATTTTTTGAATAGGTCCATCATTCAAGCCGTTTCACTCTCATAAATCGGAACAAATTTAAAGCGGTCACGTTTGATTTGCAAACCGTTGCCAAAAAGGCAATTTATCAAAAAAGTGAAAAATGTGAGTTCGATAACATCTTTCTATCAAAATATGATTAACTTAAGGATGGTTAATTAAATGGAGGCGCTATGAAAAACTTGCTAAAAATTATTACATTGGGTGTACTGTTGATTGCAACGACCCTTAACGCACAGACTCCCGATCTTATTCTCCAGAAAGAAATTACAGCGCAATACAATGCCTATCTGGACAGCATGGAGACTGTTTATTCAGCGTTGTTGCCCGGCGCGGATGATACCCAGACGATGAAAGCCCACATGGGGCTGGCAGTTATTCAAGCCGCCCGCACTTATGTGAACGGAGACACTCTGGTAAAGGACCTTGATTACTTAATGAATGAAATAAGCCTCAACTATGAAAATATGGTTCATCAAACCATCCAGGATATTTTCCCCATTTTTGACGCCGATAATCCTAACGAATTCGTACTCAATCTTACCGAATTCTTCGAAACCGGTACTTATCCGGTCTATCGGGATTCAATTGATAAATGGCTAACCGAAAACAGCAACTTTGCCGACGATATGGAAGAATCTATCTACCATTTCGGCGAAAAAACCGGACCGCTTTTCGATGTTTTTGGGGAACACCTGGATTCTTTATTTTCAGGCACCGCGGATTTCGAATTCAATGTTCAGATCATGGGCTCCAAATACGAAGAAACCCCATTTGTATTTTCCAGAGCCTTTTTTGACCACCTCATAATGATTGGTGAATTGGGCGAGATCATGGCTGAAACTCTGGGGCAAGGATTTACCCAGATCCTTGACTCGCTGAACAATAACAGCCCTGCCATTGATCCGGGCGTAGAAATTGTTCAGGAAGGGCTCGATTCACTAAACGTTCTGATCGATAATGTTCAGATCCTGCTCGTGAACCAACCGTTCGCCCCGTTTGAATTAGATGTTGCCTGGATGGATTCCCTGCAAAAAGGCATTGCCGAAATCGATACTATGTTAAGCGGCAAAACATACCCGATTGGTCCGGAATCCGAAAACAAGGTCATTCGGCCGCGCGGAATCATCGAAAGCCTGGCGCATCATGACGGTCCGATGGGCGTTTTCAAGGACTATTATCGCGGCGGAGAAGATCCGGAGTACACTTTCTCCAACACCTTCCCTGAGGGATTGACCGCCAAGATGTATGCCATGATCGCTTCCGACATCACTCTGAATGCCAACGACTCCCGTGAACAGTTTGAAACCAAATTACATGCCTATCAGCAATTATTGCTCCTCAAAGAAGCCAATCCAATTACCGAATTGGATCCCGACGAGCACTTCGGACTGGCACTGACTCTGCTCTATGATATGCTAAATGATGAAGAATATTTTGGCAATATTGAATCGGTTATCCAGATGATTTCAGATGGACGAATTGACAGCTTGATGGACACCTTCACCTGGAGTGATTTTGATCTGCAGGCTCAGATCGATGAGATTCGCTATCATCTGGATCAATACACCGAAAGCGCCAATCCGGTAAATTATGTAATTCTTGTCAAAGATAATTATGACGAACTTGGTTCGTATGTTCTGGGACCCAACAGTGAATTTTCGATTTTCTTCCTGAGCACCACCCAGGTTTCCATGGCGGTTGAAGCGATCGAGATGGCTTGCCGGGTCATGTCAATGATTGGCGATGCGGTCAACGATCTTTACAATGAACTCGATCAGATGTTCATTCTGGATCTTGACCCGACCTATTTGGATTTTTCGGACGTCGACGGTCCGATGGATGTGATCAATATTCTGGAACAGTCCAATCCTGATTTCCTGACTGTGACTCCTTACGGCGTAGAAAAATTTCATGAAATGGGCGCCTGGTTCAAGGATTCATTCAACAGCATGGGTATTTTCCTCGATAATCTGACCGACCTGTTCGTAGCCATGGAGCCTTATGAGGCAGATTTCGATATGGATGCCGAGTATATGCAGTCTATGATGTCAATGATGGCAGATGAGACCTGGATTATTTATCGTGATTTCGCCAATCCGGATTCCACTGTTTTAATTGACGGCGAGCGGGTCAATCTTTCGGCCTGGTTTGATAATCCGCCAACCAGCTTTCTGGTTATGGTGAAAAATTTCTTTATGGGCGCCGACAGCACGCTGGGCGGTTTATTCCCTGACCGCTTCAAAGTTGGCATCGCCCAGGGAAATGATAATCTCCCGACCCAGTTCAAGCTTTACCCGGTCTATCCGAATCCATTCAATCCGGTCGCTAAGATCGAATTTGACTTGCCGCAGACTTCGGATGTCAAATTGTGCATTGTCGATCTACAGGGACGGATAATAGAACAGATCGTCAATCGCAGGATCTCGGCCGGTCGGATCGCCTATAACTGGAATGCTTCCCGTTATCCATCCGGAATATATTTTGCCCTGCTGGAAATCGACGGTCGTCAGTCTATTCGTAAAATGACCCTTCTTAAATAGGACCCTGATTGCAACTGATTCGTCAGTTATTAGTGGGGAAAAGACACCATCTTTTCCCCACTTTTTTTTTAAGCGCCTGCCTGTTAAACGCGATTCAGGCTGGTCAGTGGCAAAGCTCGCTTTACAGTCTGCTGGGATTTCCTGAAATTCAGACTATCACATTCACTGATTTGAACTCACCGAATCCGCGTTTTATCCAAGCCCGGGTCGGCTACGAGGATATCTATCGCAAGAAAATTAATCAAGAGACGACTCTGACCCTGGCCGAACAAAATAATACAGCGCGGCTTAACTGGCCGTTCCGCATCGGCAACACCACCCAATTGATCACAGCCGAGGCGGGCAAGAAAATTTACTACTTCAATAACCTCAACGATCAAACCAGTCTCATCAGTCGCTGTCGCATGACCAACACCCTCTTTTCGACCCGATGGGCAATGGCTCTCCGGGCAATCCACTTTGGCGCAGGTCTGGAATTCAGTCGGAACTCGGTGCCATTTACAATTGAAATTACCTCGTTTCCTCACTCCGAAGATTCGCGCACCAATCAATATTTTTTCGATTTACTCGAACCGACTTTCGGTCGGGAACTGACCAGTTCACTGCATCAGGACAAAAACGCTTACTCGCTTTGGGCTTCGACTCCTCTGGTCAACCGCTACCGAATTGGCTTTTCAGCCAGCTACAGCGATTTCGAAGCGGACGGGCGAATCCGGTACGTCAATTCCGGACAAAAAGAGGCTTTGGCCGGCGCCCGGCAGATTGACATTCCGGTAAGCGGCACGGATCAATTTTATAAATTATCCTTGATGTCATCCCAATCCATACTAAGAAATTTATCGCTGACCGTTTTTACGGATGATTTCACATTTTATATTGATAACAATCGCCCCTCAATAACCGATTTCATTTCATTAGGAGACGGTGATTTCAGTCGTGCCGGCATGGCCATTTCCACTCAAATTGCATTTAAAACCTGGTGGTTTTCAGCCGGATTGTCCACCGCTCAGTACCATCTCAATACCACCTTACGCACACCGGCGCTTGGTTTTTCGCTACTTTTACCAATCTCTCATTCGGCAGAGCTCAGACTTTCGCGTAGCCATTCCTTCAGCCAGCAGATAGGTTGCGGAAAGCGTTTCGACTGGCGGAATTTCAGTTTGCATACCGCAATTTTATATACGCATTCCCTCTATGATTTTTGGATGGAAGGAACTGCTAATCTTATGCTGGGTATTAAATCCAATCCCCTGGACTATCCTTACAAATACAGTCTTCATTTACTGGATTTACACTCGGAATTGAACTGGCGCCAAGATCCATTCGGAATCGCATACGCCTTCCGGCAGATGATCCCATCCGGTCGTCGAATGGACGACAGCCCGATTAGCTTCACGAAAAAAACGCCCGGTCTGGATTACGCCTATCGCGGCGGACAGCAACATCAATTTACTCTGGCATACTATTTCTGATTAATTACCGAGATCTTAGTCAATCTATTCCGGTTTTAATATATTTGACTGATTTGTAAAATGTTTGTACTTTGTTCGGCAATATGAAAGCTAGGTCAGCATTCGATCGTGGTGAGGAATAATTTGAAAACCTGGATTCTGCCAGCATTGATGGCTTTAATCTTGTGGGGTTTTTGGGGCTTTCTGCCAAAGGTGGCGACGCGTTATATTGATCCGCAAAGCGTTCTCGTATTTCAGGCTATCGGTTCGGTTATCGTCGGCTTAGGGGTTTTATTCTCAGTCAGGGACCAGATCCAATGGCAGGCTACCGGCGCATTCTGGGCTATTGTAACCGGCTTGTTCGGCATGCTGGGCTCTTTGTTCTTTTTGCAGGCTGTCAATCGCGGCAAGGTCACTGCAGTGGTGACGATGACGGCTTTGTACCCGTTGATTAGCATCATTCTGGCGCTCATATTTTTAAAAGAACCATTCACTCTGAAACAGGGCTTGGGTGTGATTTGCGCCCTGACCGCCCTGATTTTATTCTCAATTTGAAAAGAGCATATTTATGAAAGAAAAATTAGAAATCGCCCGCAACTGGTTGCCGCGTTACACCGGCATGCCGCTTGAAAAATTCGGCGATTACATCTTATTGACCAATTTCCATAATTACACAGCCAATTTCTGCAAAATGTTCAATTGCGACCTGTATGGCGAAAAGCGTCCCATGCAGTCGGCGACGAATTCCAACGGTTTGACGATTATCAATTCCGGAATCGGCTCGCCGAACGCGGCCACCATTATGGATTTACTGGTAGCGGTACATCCTAAAGGCGTGCTTTTTCTGGGTAAATGCGGCGGTCTGAAAAAATCCACCGAACTGGGGCATTTCATTCTGCCGATCGCCGCGATCCGCGGTGAAGGCACCAGCGACGATTACTATCCGCCGCAAGTCCCGGCTCTGCCTTCATTTAAACTGCATAAATTCGTTTCTGAAATCATCGTGCGTCGTGGTTTTGAGTACCGCACCGGTGTGGTTTATACCACCAACCGCCGGCTTTGGGAACACGACGAGGCTTTTCATCAAAGATTGCGCGAAATGACCTGCATTGCGATCGATATGGAAACCGCGACGCTCTTCATCGTCGGTCATTATAACGAGATCGCCCGCGGAGCGCTTTTACTCGTTTCGGACTTACCAACGACTCCCGAGGGCATTAAAACCGCCGAGTCCGATCAACATGTCACCGCCGAGTGGAGCCAGGTACATCTGCAAATCGGCATCGAGGCTATGACCCAGATTGGCAAGCAGGGCGAACCCATTAAGCATTTTCGCTACTGAGAAAATAATCGTATATTCCGACCAAAATGATGCAAAAATATCGGCTTGTTTATCTTACTTTAATGATCATAATTGCCCTGCCGCTGGCGACTCTTGCTATCGGATTGGATGTTCCGGCAACTGATCCGGTTTATGATTTCCTCAAGCGTCTCGAGACGCGCGGTGTCATTCGCGGCTTGAATGACCTGGCTTTGCCGCTAACCCGCGACGAGATCGTGACTTTCCTCCAAAATGCCGCTCAACAAACCGACAAACTATCTAAAATTGAAAACAGTACTCTACGGGAATTTCTGGCCGATTATCGCTATGAAACGGAACGCCAGACCTCAGAACAGGATTCGATTTTAGCGCCGTTCTACCTAAAGCACTATTTTCCCAAGGCGTTCAAAAGACTTTTCTCAAGGCAGAATGTCATCGAGGAAAACCATCTGTTTATGTATGAAAATGGCGCCACTTTCTTGTGGTTCGACATCGGTGCACGCGGGCGCTTAGACTGGAAGGACAACCACCAAAAACAGATGTTTTCCGATCGCTATCAGTTGCGGGGCGCGCTGGGAAAATCGTTGACATTTCATACCTATATTGCCCGTTATATGAAAAAGCACAATCCGGCTTTTAGCGAACCATATGACGAGGAAATCGGGAGTTTTAGTGTAGTGCAACCCAGCGGCACGGTCACGTTTGACGTTTTACACAGTTCATTGGTATATCACAATCCTTACTTCAACCTCGGTTTATATCGCCAACCAATTTCATGGGGCGCGGGTGGCATTAACAATCTGGCGCTAACAAAGACAGCCCCACTATTTTCATATATTGGATTCAATACTCAACTTAAAGGAATCAAGTTGACCTTCGTGCATGGCGCTTTGATGAATGACAGTACCCATTATCGGAATATTCCCATGGAAGTGCGCAATCGCGCGAAATATATCACCGCGCACCGTATTGATATTCCATTTTTCAAGGGGACAACCATTATTGGCTTTAGCGAGATGGTGATATACGGTGACCGCGGAATGGAAATTCCCTACCTGATGCCGCTCGGATTTTTCTGGCCGACCGGTCATGCCCTTGAAGATCGTGACAATACCCTCATGGCGCTGGATTTTAAGATGAGTTTAATTCGTAATCTAACACTCTACGGCTCGCTTTTGATCGACGAAATGCAATTCGGGCAACTCGGAGAAGAGTGGTGGGCCAATAAGCATGCCCTGCAGATCGGTCTGC
>JALOAB010000075.1 GCA_023229045.1 Fidelibacterota bacterium | reverse complement strand
ATTGTCGCTCAACACAAATTGACCACTGCATGTGTGTTAAACTACGACTGGAATGCGTGACGAAAGATAAATTGATGCAAATAAAAAAGAAAATACTAATTCTGCTCGTTATATTTTTACTGATGATAGCGTCGCTGGTGATCGGCATGCTCAGTAATCAGTGTCCGGCTGGAAAGGCGCAAGAAACCGTTAATCTGAAGATCGACATCACCCGGTAATTCATCAATACAGATCTTTATGCCGGAAAGAAAAATTAATTATACATTACAAAGATAGGTTAGTTTGAAAATAAGGCATAATGGAAAAAAATAGCTGCTAATACTTTCATAAGACCTTGATAGAAAGCAAGTTACAGGAAAAATTCTTTTTAAGGAAAAAATATGGTAAAAAAAGTGTCCTGTTTGCGGTCAAAAGAGAGTTAAAAAATGTGAGAAAAACCGGAGCGGGAAACAGCGCTATTTTTGTTATGATTGTCGTAGGTATTTTCAGCGACAGAAGAATCAACAGAGTGTTAAAAGTGACAGAATTTGGCACGCGTACGTTTGGGAACGCCAGACAATCTCAGCCTTATCAAGTAAATATAGACATAGCAACAAGTGGCTTAAAAAACATTTATTAGCCGCAAGCCTTAACAGTGCACCGATTACTTCTTGCCCGGTTGTTATTGAAGCCGATTCTACCTTTTTTAGCAGACGGGAAGGAATCTGCATATTCTACGCTCCCATACTTAAAAGAGTCATCGCTTACATCTTGATTGAAACTGAAACCGCGGCTGTGTATAGTAACTTAAGAGCCAATATTGAAGCGCGTGGTTTTACTCTTTTAGCCGCAGTTGTCGACGGTAAGAAAGGCATTCGGGAGGTATTTAGTGACATTCCGGTTCAAATGTGTCAGTTTCACCAATTGATGATTATTAGGCGTTATTTAACGATGCATCCTCGATTAGAAGCAGGCAAAGAATTGAATGAATTAGGGAAGGGGCTTTGTCAATTTGAGTCTTCAGAATTTGAAAAGCGTTTCACCGACTGGTGTGCAAAATGGGATGATTTTCTGAAAGAAAAAACCGTGATTAGCGGTAGTAACTGGTTCTATACTCACCGGCGTCTAAGATCTGCCAGGCGTAGCATCAAGACGAATTTACCTTATCTTTTTACCCATCAAAAATTCCCGGAATTAAAAATACCAAATACGATCAATTGCATCGAAAGCCTTAATTCGAGGATCAAAGAATTGCTCCATGTTCATAGAGGATCTTCGAGGCGCCTAAAAGAAAAAATAATCTCCGAAATCTTAGAAAAATAGCAGCTCAAAAGTTCCATTAACCCGAAAATAATAAAGAGGGGTACAGCAAACCGCACCCCTCTTGAAAAAACCGATTTTGAAGATCGATTTACTTCATAAGAAGAATTTTCTGCGTTGCAGTGAATTTGGCTGAGTTCAGCCGTACCAGGTACACACCTGTCCCAACCGATTGGCCTGAATGATTGGTACCATTCCAGACAACTGAATAAGTTCCGGGAGAATAGTTGGCCTTCGCCGATTTCCAGACTTCACGCCCCATCAGGTCGTAAACGACGATCTCGACCCGGGCTTCTTCCGGCAGGTCAAAAGCAATCGTTGTCCTGGGATTGAACGGATTGGGATAGGCCCGATGAAGAGCGTAATCTGTGATAAATTCTGAGCCTTCCAGAGAAATCTCATTGGCAGATATTTTTTTCAAGCCGTCTTTTAAACCCATATAATCGTCAATAATTGACCATTGTGGATTTTCAACGTTGGTCGATAGAACAATTCTGATTTTGACCTTTCGTCCGGCTGGTAAACCTCGTGATAACTTATAGGCGGACAACTCATTCGGACGTAGGTTTTTTACGGTGAATTCAGATTCCTTGATTGTTCCGATCACCTTATCGGATGCATCATCTAATAATTCCACCTTGAAAACGATATAGCCCTTTTCTCCAAGAACCGATACTCCGGCAACGGAATCCGCTACTCCGAAATAATCATTGAATTCGATTTGAGAATCCTTTTTTAAGTCAAATGGTTCGGAAGCTAACAACCCATTGACAGTTTCTGTGTTATTATAAATAGATTTAATTCCGTGATATTTTACACTATCACGATTACCTCTTCTGGATACCTCATCGATATTTGGAATAAAATTGATGGACACGCCATCAACTACAATGTTGCCTATTGAATAATACAATCCCGCATTGTTATTCTCGAGAACTATGCCTCGCTTGCCACTATAAGAATACTCTGTAGTTTTACCCAATCCGGCGCTTCCCAGACTGTTGGATTTCACAAAATAATATGGCGTGGAATAAGGATAAAAAGATGAAACGTACATATTACTGCTGTTGGGTCCATTACAAAGTTGAATATGCTGTCCCTGAGTATTAAGATTTTTGATAACATTAGGGCTTGTACTGCAAACCGCGAAGTTGTTTTTAATCCAGCCATACATATAATAGACCTGACTCCAGGTAAAATAATATTTTAAATCGTTATCCAGTTTATTAATGGATGCCGATTTAGATTGATAATTATACATATTATAAGAAATGGATGGATATATTTTACACATGGTTGCTTTAGTTTGCCAGGGATCATATGTGCCACTCATGTCTGTAATCCAGCCGATTCGAGGTCCGTCCGGCAGACTGATTATTGAGGGATTGGAATTAATTTTCATTGAACTGCTCGAAACAGTACGAGTTGGAACTAAATTCAGAACCTCATTCTCGTATTGAACATATTCTAATTGACAGTACTTAACTGAAACCAGCGGCGGGGCGGGTGGTGGTGGAGTCAGCTGTAGCCAGGCTATATCAAAACCTGACCAATCTATTTCCAAACTAATGCCGGCAATGGCCGGGCTGGAAGAATTGCTGTTTGTTCCGCTGATTGTACCCGATTTAGCAAGGTTCGATATTCCATTATTTAATGTGCTTTGACCAAGCCCGTACTTTATACCGTTGGAGGTTGTATAAACGACCATGAAGTACCCATCTTTGGAACTGGCAATATTAGGTGAACTGAAGGATCCAGCAATTGGAAAGCTGCACATTCCGTCATATGCATAGGAACTAGAATTTTGGTCGAATTTAAAACGATAAACCTGGATTGAACTTCCCTGTTTGAAAGAAATGAACACCTTATTTCCCCAACCGGCGATATTATCACAGTCCATTGCCGGCGAACTGCCGCCATCGTCATCCAGATAAGGATCGTTATTACCGGGTTCCTTAAATAGACGCCAATCGCCATCCGGCGGTTTGGCCTCGTACCAGATATGCCCGTTACTCTCGTAAACCGTGTGTAGCCAGCCATCAGAAGTCTGGACGAATTTTCGCTGACCACTGCTGGAGTATGCCTGGGAATTAGAGGAAAGCTGTGTTCCTTTCAGATTGGCGCTGACTATTGCGTTGGCGGCATTAAACACCACAGCTTTCTGGTCATAGTCTGACGGATTGTCGACGACTTGCTGAAACGTCGCGCTGTTGGCCGGCGAAGCGCTCCAGTTTAGAAAGTAAAATGTATGTGTTTGACCGGTTTGCATTAAATAACTTGTTTGTGTAAGCGGCGCGCGAATAGAGTAATAAGGAAACTGAGGATTATTTGGATTGTATATTTGATTTAAAAATACCCCACCGCTTGATTCACCGTATTTGCCTTTAGGATAATATGGTGAACTGAAAGATAGAAAACTATCAGGCTGGTTGCCTGATTGATCAACGTACCAGGGATCATGGATAAAAATACTGCCACCGTTTTCGAAGGAGTTATCGATGTAGTTCCGAATGGTGACGGTGTTCATGTTCTGAAACCTGGCATTTTGGTTTTGACTCTGTTGAGACTGAAAATCGTGTTGTAGTTTATAACGTGTCAAATCAGTATTCCAATCATGATGTTTGTAATTGGTGATTGTAAACCGTTCATTGTTGGTATTGACCTTGTGATTTGAATATTCAATCAAGTTTCGTGACTGACCAGAAGGAATGGGATCACTTGAATTACCGTCTAGTATGAAACTTCCACCCAGATTGGACGTACCGTTCAAATTAGTGAAGGCAATATTAAAATAATTTGACGGATTAATGCTATAATAATAACTATAGCCTACCCCGGTCGTCTCGGTAATGATCGGGATTATTGCGCCATAGTTTTTCGTTGCCGTACCGATGATTCCCTCGTTTGTACTGTTTAATGAGATTTTTTCCCATGTGACGCTGGAACCGTCAGTCCAGGTTACAACGGCATTCATTTTGGTATTATCCATACCATTATAGGAAGATGTTAAAGCGCTTTGCCCGCCAGGATTCAGCCGGTTGAACTGGCAGGCAAGATGATCGATATCGCTTCCAGAACCATCGACCGGATAACTACTATGAGTAATATTCAAAACAGCCTCAGGGAATCCGACTATGCTGGCTTCGTCATAGCCGAATCCGGAAATGGCACGACTTCCGGTATAAAAATTCCAAGTAATATATTCAGTAAAAGCATCTCCAAGAAACGAACCGAATTGCTGGAGAACATTATCATATGTAACCAGTACATTCTCGCTTTGATGTGTTTCCCTTCTTTGCCAGAAAGCCAGAATTATAGGCGCAGAAGTATAACTGTTATTATCAAATTTCTGATGGAGATAATCTTGCCAGAAGTAGTCTTCATAATAACCTGTTCCTCCCGCATCGAGCGCTAAATGTGGTGAAGAGAATGGATCACCGGTACCTGTAAAATTTAGCATGGTGTCATTGACGTAATCAAAAACTATTTCTTCGGCCCAAGCGGCATCCAGTTCTACCCAATCTCCTTCGGACCAGCCAGAATGTTTATATTGACTTGCGTGCTTAAACTCGTGCGCACATGTTACTTTTGCAGCTCCTTTCTGTGTTCCTTCGGGATCCTGATTGGGCTGAAAATCTAAATAATTGTTATGTAAAACAATTCTTGTTCCTTCATCGCCATCAACGCCAGAGGTAATTGTATAGCCATAATAGCTCATAGATTGAAAAGATACATTATAGTATCCGTCCCCTTGAGTATCGTATGGCCCTTTGAATCCGCATTGCGTTATTTCTACATCCCATGAGGTTTCTAAATAATCCGCAATCCATTCCACGTAGTCAGGGACGCCATTTTCGTCATCATCTGCAGATGGCACAGCATTGACTCCGGTTTTTGTATAAGAAAGCTTAAAATGCTCATCTGAACTAATATAATCTGTGGTAGCGTCCGTTTCAATTAAGTATTGTTCAATGATTTCTTGTGTAGATTTGCTCAATGAACTTTTGAGTTTTCGATATTCCATAATAAGCGGTGTGCCGCATTTGCCCTTCTTTAAGATATCTTTTATATAGCTTTTATTAACCTTCGATGGTTCAAACATATAGTAGAACTTATTCAAGATCATTTCATCGGCACTAATTAATCCCTTACTATAGGCCTTATCCAGCTCTTTAAATACCTGACCAGAACTTACTGCGCAAAATACGAGAAAAAAGAAGAAGAAAACTCCAAAGACTGTTTTTGTTTTCATGATTACCCTCCGTTTGTCGTTTTAAGTTTTGTCAAATTATTAATACTTCTTACCGACAATAATAAGCCCGTAATTGTCAATCCCATTTAAGTATCGATAGCCGGAGATGGCAACTGTATTTCCATTAATAGCAACACTCAACAATTCATCAGTAGGATTCAGCAACTCGTCATAGCGTTTCCAGCTCAGGCCGTTGAAATGCCAGACAGTTCCGTTAAAGCCTACAACGAAAATATCATTCACATCTATACCACGTACTTTATTGCTTCCCCAGGTATACGGATCGCCTTTCCATAACGCTTTTGCGTTTTTACCGGCGGCGCTGACTGGACTGCGGTACAGATCGTACCAGGTTAACGCGAATAACTGCGTTCGTTTTACCCACACACTTTTGATTGCTCCGGAAATTTTACATGAATCATAAGCTGAGGGAAATTCATCAATTATCCCTACAACGTTACCATTTTCGATTTTCAGCAGAACAGTCGGCTCGAAATCTGCCCATCCTGAGAGGAAAATATTATTTCCTTCTCCATATACATCTAATAAATTGGTTTCCGTCCCGCTTTCGAGTTTTTGCCAGTTTTTTCCGTTATAATGGCTAATTGATCCATTTGTACCACTAAGGTAAAAATTGGAAGAATTTATTCCCCAATACGATTCTCCGCCACCAGAATGTTCAGGAACAAAATGTGTAGTCCATACTTGACCATTCCAATAAGAATAGGAAATTGCAATTGAAAATGTCCATATATCATAATTTGAAAAGACTAAGATAGTATTTATTCGATAGAAACCCACCCAACCACCAAAAGCTTCTGTTGGAATTTGCAAAATTTCCCACTTATTATCTTCCCAATGAACTGCATTATATATTTTAGGATCTGGTTGTCCTGTTGAATCATTCAAATAAATCTCACCCACCGCCCAAATATTATTCTCATCGATAATGGCTACATCGTAGAGCGCGCTGCTGAAATCGCCAAATGTAAACGTTTGCCATGTCATTTCATGGCTGGTGGTGTCCATGGTGGTTGCGGTCACCCGGTTGCTGGATTCCGCATAGCGGTCGCCGGATACCTGATATTCATAGGTTGTGCTAGGCTTAAGACCTGCATCGATGATAGTCGTATCGCGGTTGAAGTTAAAGGTCTTGACCTCTTTGTCGTCACGAAAAAGCGTCATCTCACTGTCCTGCGCGCCTTTGACCCTCAACCAGACCTCCGTGCAAGACACGTCCTCGACTCTCAATTGCAGTTCTTCATCCGGCCAGAATAAGTCACAACCAGAGATAGTTATGAGAAATGTCGCTATTAGTGTTTCGATCTTCATTGACTTACTCCCTTGTCAGTCTTCTCCACATTCAGATGGAATCGTTCCACATGTCCATGATTCCGCAGAGGCATTCGATACAAGAACGACCAACAACAAAATGATAGCTTCGTTTTCATAGCATCCTCTTTTCAAGCTTTTAATTGATTTGTGATTTAGTTTTTAATTGGTTTTCATAATTGCCTTTTTCCGATAATAACGACGGCCTCTCTTCCAATATATCCAGATATGGCGACAAGGTTATCTTTAACTGATATACCTCCAAATGCTCCACCTGCCAACGGAATCTCATTTCTATAATTGTACCAGGACGAACCATTATAATGCACCACTTCGCAATAACTACCAACTACAAAAATATCATTTATTCCACCACCTGAAATCCTATGTGATTGATAACTGGAAACTTCTCCACTGGAATAACAACTCCAGGGAGAATCATCCAGTTTGGATTTATAGTGAATTCCGGTGCCTACCACATAATATTGATAATTTGGAATAAACCATATGCCATCCAGGATATTAGAAAGACCACTAACGGAGAGTTTAGTAGCCGTTTTATTCTGGATGCGAAGTAGGCATTTGTCCTGATTGTTGGATGCAACTGCCAAGATTTCCCATTTTCCGCTACGTTTATTTTTGGCTCCCCAAATATCCTGAATATCCAGAGTCGTTCCGCTCTCTAAATTCCTGAAATTCTTACCATCGTAGTGGACAATCGAACCCTTATACCCTACGAAATAGATGTTAGAAGGAGAAGACGCCCAGATACCATAACCGGCGCTGGCATCAATTCCCATGTTATGAAGGTGGTACAAAGTCCATTTATTTCCATCCCAATGTTCAGGATATCCAAAAGATGTTACCCATATATTATCTTCTGAGAAATACCATATACTATAAAGTGGAGCAGGATCAGTAGTTCTCATCAATTTCCACTCTTCTCCATTCCACCGGGCGGCATTGAAAGTCTCATAGCCGGTGCCATTCCAGGAGGAGTCCGGATCGTAAACAAAAATCTCACCTACCGCCCAGATGTTGTTCTCATCTACTACGACAACATCATTAAGATCACTGCTAGCAAGATCACCAAAAGTATAGGTTTCCCATATAAAATCATGGCTAGTAGTATCGGAATCATCATAGTTATCCGGTTCTTCGGGACAGCTGGAAAGGTACAAAACCAGAAATAGAGCAGTTACGATCATAGTAATCAGTGCTGGTTTAATTTTATTGTCAGAGGTCATCGTTTTTCCTTATTTTTCTTTTTTCCCAGTTGAAAGTACGCTCATTTTAACGTAATTTCAACCATTGTGTGTTCCGCCGACTGGCGGATTGGACCCCACGCCCGGACTGCTGATACAGTCAGGCGTGGGTATTGATTGGCTTTTTGATCTGCATTTTTTCCTCCTTCGCTGATCAAATTGCTCGGTTACGGCGACCAATACCCATATCTGAATGGTAGAAACCATCTGAGCAGTTTGAGATTGGGTCTTGACATTTACTTCCTTGACTTTCCGCTATATCTTAAAAAACAATCTTGTAAGAAGTCAAGGTTTTTCTAAAATAAAAGTTACAATCACTCTGGTGTTTTTCAATTATATCTCAACCCTCCTGCCCGACGGACAGGCGGGAGAGCATAGAGATGAAGTTTATTATTATTCACGAACCGATCGATAATTAATCTGTACCAAAAAACATTAGCCCAACCAAAGCAACTCGGAGCTAAAAGCCGAATATTATTTCAAATAGAGAACCTTCTGGCGGAGATGAACATGGTCGGCGCTGAACCGGACGATGTAAAGTCCGGAGGCGACATTTTGCGGTTGCCAGGGCTGTCGATATTGCCCGGCTCTAAATAGGCCATCCTTCAGAACGGCGACTTCGCGACCGGTAAGGTCGCAAATCACCAGACGCCCACTAATATCGTGCTTCAAATCTATTTTCAGATTAACCGTTTGGTTGAATGGATTGGGAAAAGGTTGGTACAGGAGAAACTGATCCGGTAAAGGAGCCGGTTCAAAATCCGCGCCGTAGTAGGAGGCATTTTTCAAAACCCAATTTGCTGGATCGAGAACCAGCGAATCCGGCTTGAAATTACAATAAAAGGTAAAATTTTGACTATCTAAACTATCGACGATCTGGAAAGTTGTGTCCCCCAGATGATTGCTTAGATACAAGGTCAGCGGCATCCGAAAGAGAGTCGGAGTGGTCTGAATTTGCGAGATTGTAACATTTAATTGCCAGGATTCGAGTGAATGTTGCCGAGCCTGCCAGTTTATCTTATAATGCGGCTGACCGGTTCCGTAGACCCATTGGGTAAAAAACCAATCCAGGTTTTGACCGCTGACCTCTTGGCAGATTTTTTGAAAATCGGCCGTCCCGGCACAGCCGCCACCGAATTCGGCTCGATATTTCC
>JALOAB010000074.1 GCA_023229045.1 Fidelibacterota bacterium | reverse complement strand
CAATCGTTTTTATATCGAGATGGAAAGAATATCAGCCGGATAATTGGACAGGCAAAGGACAGGCAAAGGACAGGCAAACTCAAAATTTAGGACAGGCAACTGGACAGGCAATTCCCGACGAGAAAACAGAAAATCAGGACAGGCAACTGGACAGGCAAAAAAACGAACACCCTCAAAAAGTGGACACAAACAATAATACAAGAATTAAAGAAAGAAGGGGTGATTTTAGCAAATCGCTTGTTTCCCTTTTTTCTGAAATCGAATCTGATTGTAAACCGGAAGACTTACAACATAAGCAAGAATTCCTTGATTACTGGACTGAGACTAATCCAAATGGCAAGAAAGAACGCTGGCAAATGGAAAAGGTTTTCGATGTAAAACGTCGTTTCCAAACCTGGTTGCGCAATAATAACCGTTGGAATAAACAGACCGATGATGACCAAAAGGAACAGGAAATAGAAAAGTTCAAAAGAAGATTCACGGAGCAAAACCAATGATTGAGAAATTTCGAGACTTAGAAACTGAGCGCGAACTCTTAGGCATATTGTTATTCGATCCTGATTCTTTTGCCCGGCTGGAGTGGTTGCAGGATAAACACTTTTCCGATCCTAATCACAGGGTAATATATCAGGCTATTGTCGGCCTAAACGCTGAATGTAAAACACCAGACGAACTGGCCGTAATTGATCGCCTGAAAAAATCCGGTGACTTGGAAAAGGTCGGCGGATCGTACTATCTGACCGGGATGACTGAAGGCGTTATATCAAGCGCAACTATTCATCAGGACGAAATTAGGTTGATCGAATACTGGCAAAGGCGCGAAATCTACACGCGCTTAGGCGAACTGTTACCGCGTTTAGAAACGGCTGACCTGCAAGAGATAAAGTCCGAAGTGTTTAGCGTACTGGAAACCATTGAGACCGGCATAAAACATCGGGACTTTCGGAATTTTATGGATGTTGCCAGCGATTATTTAGCTGAATATGACCGACGAATGGCCGGAAAAGACAATCGCTTAAAGACCGGATTCATTGGCCTTGATAATCTGATTGAAGGTTTTAAGCCGGGCGATTTGATGTATCTGGCCGGGGCAACGTCATCAGGGAAAACGGCCTTTGCGCTGGGCGTGTGCTACAATCTGATCCGGGTGGGAATACCCGTCGGTTATGTCTCTTTGGAAATGACCGGGAATCAAATATTCAACCGCTTAGTTTTGGAGACCGGGAAAGATATTATCCCAGCAACTTCATTCTTAGCCAACTGTCCGCTTTACGTTGACGATTCGGGCGATGGTAATATAGCGTCGATATTATCACGGGCGAACCTGCTTATCAGACGTTATAAAATCCGCTTGCTGGTGGTGGATCACCTGCAACTTGTCACCGGCAAGGGTGAGAGCCGAAATCAGGAATTGACTGCAATATCAGGATCGTTGAAACGATTCGCAATTAAGAATCAGGTTGCGGTTTTAGGCCTATCACAACTCAATCGTAAAGGCGTCGATGATGTTCCTAAACTTGAACATTTGCGGGATAGCGGCGCGTTGGAGCAAGACGCGGACTATGTTCTTTTATTTTACCGTGATCGAAACGCTAAAGAACTTACAGAACGCAACACGGCTTATTTCGATTTAGCCAAAAATCGCAACGGCGAAACCGGCCTGTTCAGACTAACCTTCCTTGATGGAATATTTAAAAATTTTAGTGATAATAAACATTGAAAACTTTTGTTTTTTTCAAACAGAAAGGATTAAAAAATGGCACCACGAAAAGGAATTTCAAACAACCCGGCTGGCCGTCCGGCAGGCGTCCCGAACAAATTGACAACAGAGTTTCGGGCAAGTCTGAAGGATGCTTTGACCGGACACATCGAAAGTCTGGACGAATTACTCATGCAATTAGAACCGCGTGATCGCGTTGACGCGCTAGCGAAACTTTTGATTTTTGTAATTCCGCGTTTGGGCGATAGCCATGTCACCGGCCAGTTTGAGTTATCGGCCAAGTCCCGGCAAGAGTTAAGCACACTTGAGGATTTGGATATTCCAGACGCGTTTATCGAGGACAAACAAAATGACTGACGAACCCTTATTTCGAGAATTGATTGCGAAAATCGATCAGTTAAAGCCCGAATATCCAGCATGGTTAAGCGTCAAACAGTGCGCGGAATATTTGGGCTTGTCTGAATCAACTATTCGCAAGTTGGTAACTTCCGGCGATATTCCCTTCCGGCGATTGCCGACGGCTGAAGGCGGGGCAATCCGGTTCAATCGTAAACAGATTGATTTTTGGTTGCTTAGCGGCGACATTAGACCGACGGCGCGGGCGCGGGCAACTTTCGAGGCTTTGTTATGATAAACCGGATCACACAAGGTAATTGCTTTTCCTTGTTACCGGAAATCCCGGAAAGTTCAATCGACCTTCTGCTAACTGATCCGCCTTACGTCACCGCCTTAGCCGATTTATATAAATCCTGGAATCTGAGCAATCACGATTTTGAAGTCTTGGCCGATCAATTCAAAAGAATATTAAAACCAAACGGGCAAATTTGTATCTTTGCCGATTATCAAACCAGTCTTGCAATCGGAAACGCCTTTCAGAAATATTTTGCCTTCCGGTTCTATTTTGTCTGGATTAAAAGTCACGGGCAACCAATAAACAAACAATCGCCGATCAGTAACGTCGAAATGATATTAGTCTGGAAACATAAAAAGGCTAAAACGTCCAGCTTAACTTTCAATCCGCAATATTCACCTGGAGCGGCCTATCGAAAACTGCATAGGGGTGGAAATCCGACACGCAAAAAGCACGACGGCTATTTGACTGATAACGTGACCGGCGACAGATTCCCGACGAATTGTCTTTACTATCCGGCAAAGGATAACTTGCCGCAATCGGAGCGAATTGAAGGGATGCCTTGTCAAAAATCAATCGGATTAATTGGTTACTTAATTAAAACCCTAAGCAAGAAAGGCGACCTGGTTTGTGATCCATTCTCCGGGAGCGGATCGGTTGCGGTTGCTTGTCATAGACTAAACCGGAATTTTATTTGCATTGAGCGCGATCCTGGTTTTTATCAGAAATCGGTTGAACGGCTTAAAAACGAAATGGCGCAAGGCAATCTATTTGCGAAAAACGAAACTTCGTTAGCGGAGTTAAACGATCACAGTCAGACTTGTCATAACGTACCACTTTTAACTGAAAATCGCTTAAATCGCTTATAACGAATGATAGGCTTAACGGTATACGGAACAATCATTTGCAAGATATTTCTTGACAATTCACGAAACAGTTTGTATACTACGAACATATTCTACCGATAGGATATGATTTTTAGAAATGGAGTTTGAAAAATGAATAAAAAGCAAATGCTAACTATTGCAGAAACCGCCGAAATGCTTAGGGTAAGTCAAAGGACAGTTTTTAACTATATTAAGGCGGGATTTTTAAAGCCAGTAAAACTTGGCGGATTTTTAAAGACTGGTAAAAACCTGATACCTGTCGAACAAATTGAAACCTTATTAAAATAAAGGCGGTGAATTATGGCTGGTTTACGTTTATTGAAAGGCAAATTTTATATCCGTGTTTGGATTGACGGTAAAGAGAAACTTTTACCAACTGGCACGGCTAATCGTCGGGACGCTGAAATCCAGCAGTCAAAGATCGAGCGTCAGGAAATCGAAATCAAGCAGAGAATCAGAGGCGAATTGGACGCCCTTAAGAATCGCATGACGATTCAAGTGGGCGTTGACTATTTCCTAAAAAATATCGGTATTGAGCGAAACGTCACCTTATCGACCGTTAAAACTTACCGCTTGGCCGCGAATGACTTTATCAATGCTTTAGGCGGGCTGGTTTATTTCAATTCAATCAGGCGCGAGAATTACAGCGAACTGTTAGCCTATTTGCAAGACCGATATAATCCGACAACTGTAAACATTCGCTTGCGCGGGATACGGGCAATGTTAAATTTTCTGACTGATAAAGGTTTGATTCAATCGCCCTTTCACGTTAAGCAGATCAAGGCCGATCAACACTTGCCGAAGTTTATCACACCTGACGAAATGGATCGGATTTACAAGCAAGTGACCGATCCGAAGTTGTTAGCGGCTTATAGAATTTATGAAGTGACCGGCCTTCGGGCGGGCGAATTATTTCATTCAAAATTAACGGGCGATTTTATCACAGTGGAGCAATCGAAGGGACGCAAACAGCGAATCATTCCGATCCCGTTTCAGAATGTCAAAGATTATCAGATTGCGACAACCGATCCTTATTCACTTTCCTTTATTTCTCATTCCTTTAGCAAATCATGTAAAGCGGCAGGTATTACCGGCAAGACGTTACACGCGCTTAGACACACTTTCGCCTTGCGGAAATTGATTGAGACAAACAATATTCAGTTAGTCAAGGAACTGTTAGGACATTCCAGCGTAACCGTGACTGAGATTTATACAGCGTTTCCGGTTGACTTTTTGGCGCAAGTGTTCAAAGACCGGGCAATCAATACTCAAAATTTTAGACCTACAATTCAGGCTTAAAAATGCACGTTTGGAAGCTTAAAACCGGATACCGGCAGGATACGAAATGTTTTTATCGTCTATAAACATAGGACTGAAAATCCCTGTGTCGGCGGTTCCCTGCCCGACTGACTGATGTCAATCGGTCAGGCAGGAATTCCGTCCCTCGCCACAAAACAAAAAATCTTTATACTATTCGATGTTGATTATTTTCACTAATCTAGTCAATAGAAGCTCTGTGTTGGCGGTTCCCTGATTAACCAGAATACACAGCATAAAACACTACTAAGCTTCTTTATTTACACAAGATTCAATTCCAGCACAAAAGCCGCGCCACCTAATGGTGATTGATCGCTTAAAAACAGGCGCCCGCCGTAGGTTTCGGCAATTTTTGCCGACATAGGCAATCCTTTACCACTGCCGCCCCAGGTGGAGTATGCCATGCTGAATATTTTCTGGCGTTGATCCGGTGGTATGTTTTCTCCGCTGTCTGCTACTGTAATCCGGCACCGGTGCCCTACATTCTGAAGGTCGATCGCCAGCTCCTTAACAGACTGAGATTGCATGGCTTTTTCGGCATTCTGCAGGAGAATGTCCAGAATATCCGCCAGTTCAGGAGCCGTAATGAGGACTTTATTCGTTTTTCCATCAGGTAAATGGAAATGCTGGCGGATTTGGGAGTAGGCTTGTCGCGCCTGACGCTCTGCCAACAGGTTTTGAATGACTTGTCGGGCGTCGCAACTGAAACAATCAAAGGTCGCCTGTTTGATTTCACTGATCAGCACTTTAAGAATCTCCAGCATTCGGGCTGTTTCGAGAGCAACCATTCGATCGATAACCGAACCGATACGGGCATAGGCTTGCAGATTATTTCTGAGTAACAGTTCAATGGATTGGATCCGTCCGAATGTTTCGGAAGCAATCCCGGTCTGATTTCCCAATCGGACAAGTTCAGCGATTTTAGCCGAGGTCAGTTTGATAAATACATTGATTTTTTCACGCAACGATTCCTGATAGCGATTATCCGGAATTTCATCCAGGGGGTAATTTTTCAATAGGAGTATCAGCCCGTTCAGGTTCGACATTGCCCATTCGCCATGTGAAAAAACCATGACTTCATGCAATAGCGCCTGTCTGCGGGATGGCAAATCCTGATGCCGATGATGTCTGATGATTGGAATCACCGTTATAAAGGGCAGGCTATTCAGGGCGATCAGTACCAAAGCTGGGAGACCGTATTGAATAATTGGTCGGGGATGACTGATAGTTACCATCAGGATCCAGAACAGGGAAATATTAGCAATCATTAAGCCCTGTCGCATCTGCCAGCTTAAGTGGAGTATTTTCATGCCCAATTTCTGAGCGATGTTGAAAAAACCGAGCATCACCAGAAACATTCCGGCCAGAACCCAAATGCGGGGCTGATGTAAATAATAAAGTCCCCTGAAACAGGCTTTCCGAATTGACATCAGCCAAGTCGGTTCGGCTGAAAACGACATCTCTTTACCTGAACGGGCTGACAACGTCACACTTCTCTGATTGCCGATCTGGAGTTTGAATGTTCCCGGCGGCAGTATTGCTCTATTTGCAGCCCGAGCGTGGGATAGATCACTCCAGACGGTGAAGGTGTCACCTTCCTGCGTTCGAAAGTGAGCCGTCAGAGGCGGAAGGGCATAGTCGCTACCGGAACCGTGCCACTGTATTTTTAGCGGTGTCAATCCTCTCATCAGATTCTGCCAGTAGCAGTTATAATTGGGACGAAGTCCGTATATGTCCGGGTCGCCGTCACCATCCAGATCCTCAACCAGGAAATGCTGAACCGCAGGATTGCTGATTTTAACCTTTTCTGCCGCCTCGGAAAATGTTCCGTCCCCATTATTCAGCCAGAGCTGATTTTGCTCAGGATAACAACTTAAGAGCAGGTCGGGCAAACCATCGCCGTTTATATCAGCCACTGTAAGGTCATAGAGAATTCCCGCCAGAACAGTCCCGAATACGCTGGTTATGTCTACTTCAGTGAATGTTCGATTACCATGATTTTTCAGAAGACTTAGACTCCTGACATCTATTCGAACTATGTCCGGGTATCCATCCGGAAAAATATCAGCCAGAACCGCCTTATTAGTAACAGTATAACCGGGGAGGGAAGTTATCTCCGGCAGGTATTTAAAATCGAAAATTACCTGGTCTTCACCCCACAAGTTGGCGATAAAGATATCGTCCCGCCCGTCTCTGTCCAGATCCGCAATTCTGACCTTTTTATTCCAGTAGCGGGTCGAATCTATCACAGTTCGCTTCGACCAGACGCGATTCCGCCGCCCCTTATACCAGACCACGGCACTTTTGCGGCTCCCGATAGCATAACGTCCGGTGACCAGTAAATCCAATATGTTGTCATCGTCCATATCATAAAGCATAATCTGCTCAATCTGCTGTAACAGGGTATCTTCCAGCGCAAACCGGTGCACTTCTACAAAACTGTCGTTTTGATTGGCAAGGGTAATCAGCTGGTATTTTCCGGCAGGACGCATCAACAGAACCAGGTCCGCTCTGCCATCGCCGGTAATGTCTCCTGCGGTTATGTGGGTAACCTCAGTAAAGCGATCTAATCCTGAGGAATGGGTTGTATTTGAAAAAACCATGGAATCGATCTGAGTAAAATAGGTAAGGTTATAGCTTTCATTGAGATTCAGAAGAAGGACGTCTTTATACCCGTTTCCGCTGAAATCGTGAATAATCCCATCGGTACTTGATTCAAAGCGATTGCCGTCCAGATGATAATAACCGGAAAGATCGCGGAAAATGAGCTCATGTTTCATTTTACCTTGCAGTAAATTTCCATCGGAAAGGCAGACAACGGCACTGCTATCGGATAAAATCAGAGCCGAGTTTACCCGATTATCTCCGGACAGGGGAATTTTTTGCCAGTCGTCATGAAATATATCATAGAAAAAACCATTGATTCCCCAGATAATGATCCGATTCTGAAATTCCTGACCATACCAGTAATAATCCGAGGAAAAAAAAGTGTTAATCGGACGGAATCCATTTTCAGTAACAGCAAAGACAACGCCTTTATTTGATACAAAACCTGTCAGACTATCGGAGTCTGTGAACAATCCATTGACGTCGACCAGGTAACCTTCCGGCAAAGGATTATACCGCCAGGAGTGGTGATCGTAAAAATATAAGCCGTCATCCCGAACAGCGATCCACAGGTTTCCATTTTCGGTTCGGCAGGCTGTCGTGACATGCCTGGAAAATGGAACTTCCACCCGACGGGGAGTATTTTTTTCCAATATATAAAAATGTCCCCAGTCGCCGGCAATGATGAAGGTTTGCTCGTTGACCTGCATCAATTGTCTCAAAGGCACGCTGGAGAGAGTATCATCATATACCACTTTTCTATTTCTTAAAATAGTCACCAGAGAGCGTGAATCCGGCATGACGACGCTACGCACAATAGCGGAGTCATCCGTCATAGCATAATGAACCCCTAAAGCCTGGTAATCGGCGGCTATGATTTTCTGCCAGCTATCGTTATGAACCTGCCACAGCGTCCCGTTTTGCTCCCATGCATAGAAAAGGTCTTTCGGGTGATCCTGTCCGGGAAAAAAGTGGGGCGAAAAAAAGAGCGGCTTACCCACCGGATTATCGATTTTCGACCACTGCAAAGGATCCGCCGTAAGCGGCAACAGATAAAATATTAAACAGAAAAGAAAAATATACCGTCTAATCCTGCACTCCCTGGTGAGACTTATAGCCGCATCTTTGCATCATTTTATAAAAATTAGTCCGTGATAGCCCGATGTGATGGGAAGATAAAGTAATGTTGCCATTGAACCGCTCCATGAGATAAGTGACAAACTGTTTTTCCAGCCGACGCAATGCCGAATCAATTTGCTTTTCTTTCAATTCCTGAAATTCCTGCATGGTACGAGGAGTTGGCAGAAGATTGCCGGGTGCTTGAATTTCCGATGGAGGTGTCAGGCAGAGGGACAAATCCCGGCTATCCAATTCAGCCTTGTCGCGATTAAGGATGAAAGCCCGGGTCAGAACATTCTGCAATTCCCGCACATTGCCCGGCCAGGCATAATTTTTCAAGACTTCTGTGGCATCGGCTGAGAGCCGCTTTACAGAAATTTTCAATTCCGTGCAGATTTGTTTGGACAGGTAAGCGGTTAGTTCTTCAATATCTTCGGCTCTCTCTCTAAGTGGCGGCACGATGATACTCAGCACATTCAGGCGGTAGTAAAGATCCTCCCGGAAGCGTCCTTCTTTGACCAGAGCTTCCAGGCGCTCATTGGTTGCGGCGATGATACGACAGCGGCTGTGAATGGTGTCATTTCCCCCTACTCTTTGAAATTCATTTTCCTGCAGAACGCGCAGGAGTTTCAATTGGGCATCGTGCGCCAGGCGACTGACTTCATCCAGAAAAAGAGTGCCGTTTTCGGCAACTTCAAATTTTCCCGGCTTACGTTTAGCGGCGCCCGTGAACGCGCCCTTTTCGTAACCAAACAACTCACTCTCGATCAGATTGGCAGGCAAGGCCGCACAATTAATGGGAATGAAAGGCGCCTGGGCGCGAGCGCCGTGTGTATGCAACTGCCGGGCGACCAGCTCCTTACCGGTACCGGTTTCACCAACGATCAGTACGGGGGAGTCAATATTGGTGAAAAGCATTATCTGTTCGCGTATTTTCTGTACAGCCTCACTGCGTCCGACGATCTTGTTAAAACTACGTTCCGCATCCGCCCGCAGAGAGTCCTTTTGCAATTGCCGGATCGGTTCGTCCAGGGCTTTCCGGATCAATAAACGGAGCCG
>JALOAB010000073.1 GCA_023229045.1 Fidelibacterota bacterium | reverse complement strand
CGGGTGGTGCCGTCACCAATACCACGCCGCATAATCAATCGCCATGCAATAAAACATCTGGTCGATCTCGGTACGATTGTAATTGCGGCTGGCGGCGGGGGCATTCCGGTCTATATTATGGAAAATGGTCTTTACGAGGGATTCGACGCCGTAATCGATAAAGACTTGGCGGCGGCCGTGCTGGCGCACGACATCGGTGCGCACGAATTGTATATCCTGACTGAGATCGACAGCGTCAAGATCAATTTTGGTAAACCAAATGAAGAATCGATCGACCTGATTCATGTTCCTGATTTAAAACGCTTACAGAAAGAAGGGCATTTTCCGGCAGGGTCGATGGGTCCCAAGATCCAGGCCGCGATTGATTTCATCGAGTCCGGCGGCGAGCGTGTGATTATTACCTCCGTCGAAAAAGCAGTCGAAAGCCTGCACGGTGACAGCGGCACTACTATTATTGCATAGAAAGGTAAAATATGTCATTGACCTTAGCTATTCTGAAACCTGATTGCGTCAGACGCCGATTGATCGGTAAGGCTATTGCATTCATCGAAAAGCACGGATTTGGAATCGTATGCCTCAAAATGGTGCGTCTGCAACGCGATGAAGCGGGGGCTTTTTATAATGTTCATACCGGCAAAGAATATTTCGAGCCGTTGCTTAAGTTTATGACTTCCGGTCATAGTGTACTGTTGGTTCTGGAACACGAAAAAGCCGTTCAGCATTTCCGTAAGATAATCGGAGCTACTGATCCGCAGAAAGCCGCCGAAGGCACTTTACGTCGGATGTATGCCGAAAATGTGCGTGAAAATATTGTGCATGGCTCCGATTCTGATGAAAATGCAAAGAAAGAAATTGCATTTTTCTTTCCTACGATGGAAATTATCAAATGATTAACCCCTGGAGGGCCAGAGAATGAAGAAAGTATGCGTTACCCTGACTATTGTGCTGTTACTCCTTAGTGGATGTGCCAAAAAACCGGTAATCACTGGTAATGTCGGCAGTCCTATTAATTTGACGCCGGAAATCAAAAAGATGGAGGACACCGTCGCCTGCAGTTTTAAGTGGAATTTTACTACAAAACCGGCTGAAAGTATCATGGATGTATTGTCATTTATGCCGGATAGCCGCACCTTTTCAGTGTCGTTCGTGCCGGACGCTCCCGGCGATTACGAATTGCAATTTTCCAGTCAGACGACCGATGGCAAGGAGCGATTCAAACAGGTATTCAAATGTACAGTATCTCCGGATACGACTCCTTCCAGTATCGCAGAGTCGGAAGTATATCCGACTCCGGCAAAAGATTTATCGGCACCTCCGCCGGAATACGTGCAACCCGGTACGCTCTCGACGCCAAGTGCAGGTTATGTGGTAAAACCAGCCAAACCCGTCCCGTCCAAACCAAAGGCGGTTGTCCGGGGCAAGCAGATTCCGAGGGTCGATGGTAAATATACTATCCAGATTTCAGCTTGGACAAATTACAATCAGGCCGAAGCGGCTCTGGCAAAGTTGAGAGCTCGCCATCTGGACGCCTATATTCAGAAAGCCTATTTTAAGGAAACCAAAGAAACCTGGTATCGAATTCGCACCGGCACTTTCGATTCCTACTCCGAAGCCAGGAAAGCAATGAAAGATCTCAAAAAGCGTTTTCCCCAAAATGAGTTCTGGATCGATTTTGTTCGTGAAGATCAATAATTAATTTTAGGAGGATATAAATGAAAAAATTGAAGTTTGATGTACGCGATATTTTCCTGACTCCGCGTTTAGCCCTGAGCGGCAAGAAAATCTGGGTACAGATGCTGGGATTAGGCACCGGATGGTTGATCTACACAATCCTGGCTTATGTCGCCATGCTGGTTAATGGTCAGAGCCTGGCGGAAATCTGGAGGATGTATCATTTCTTTCCGTGCCTGTGGGGAGTTTGTGGTTCGGTTGCCTGGTATTCCTGGTTAATTTATGCGATTGGCATACTGGCTTGGATAAAAATTTTACTGCTGTCCTCTGTCGCCGTTGCCCGTATTACCTACAAGCAGTTGAAGGGCGACGAGTTCTTCTCCTCCGGCGACAGCTTCAAATATGTCAAGAAGCATGGGATTGCCGCAATCATGGGGCCTGTCTCGATTTTACTTATAATCGCTTTCTTTGTAATCATGGCTATCATAGCCGCCTGGATTGCCAAGTGGCCGGTTCTGGACATCATATTCCTCGGATTACCATACCTGCTCTATTTTATCGTGGCAACCTTTGTAGTATATACTGCGGTGGTCTTTGTGGTATCGCTGATTCTGGCGCCGGCGATTGTCGGCACTGCCGAAGAGGATACGATGGAGACGGTTTTCCAGAGCTACTCGACCCTCTGGTCACAACCCTGGCGATTGGTATTATATGAAGGAATTGTCGGGGCGCTGACGGTTGTGGCTACCTTCATTTATGGTTATGCCCTGATTCTGGGTTATAAATTTTTCAATTTTGTTTTCGGCGCCAGCTGGCTGATGGATGGTAAAATGTCTCGCATCGTCGAACAGGCTTCTTCTTATCTGTTCGGAATCAATTCACCTCTGACTCCAGCTGTCAGTCGATTCTTCTATATTTGCACACCGGCTTCGCTGGGCATGGTTAGGCCGCTTTGGCTCGGCACAACCGATATTATTACCATTGTGTTGGTAACAATCGCTTTATTTATAATTGCCGGAACGATAGTCGCCTATGCATTATCCAATTTTAGTGTCGGACAGGCCTTGATTTATATAATACTGCGCAAGAAAAAAGATGAGGAAGACCTCGTCGAGCGTAAAGATGAAGACGAGCTAAAAGAAGAAGAAAAATCTGCAGAATCTGCGAGTGAGGAAGATAAAACCACAGAAAGCGAAACTCCATCTTCCGACGAGAAAGCAGAAAAATAAGGTCTGTTCATCATCTCTGAAAAAGGGGCACCAGAATTCTGATGCCCTTTTTTTGTAACCAAAACTTGATAAAAAAATCAATTCGATGTAAACTTAGCGCTGATTTTTTCACCGATAATTAAAAAACATAAAGAGGTAAAAATGACAGCAACAAAATCCAAAACCCCCAAATATGTCTACTTTTTCGGCGGCGGAAAGGCCGATGGAAACGAGAGCATGAAGAATTTGCTGGGAGGCAAAGGCGCCAATCTGGCCGAAATGGCCGGCCATCCGGAAATGCGCCTACCGGTGCCGCCCGGTTTTACAATTACGACAGAAGTTTGCACCTTTTATTACGATCATAAACGCAAATATCCGGTCGAGCTGAAAGGACAGGTCGAAACCTCTCTGGCGAAAATCGAGAAAATTCTCGGCCGCAAATTCGGTGATCCCAAAAATCCATTACTGGTTTCGGTGCGCTCCGGCGCCCGGAAATCTATGCCCGGCATGATGGAAACCGTTCTGAATGTCGGCTTAACCGAAAAAACCATTCCCGGCCTAATCAAACAGAGTGGCGGCAACGAACGCTTCGCATATGATGCCTATCGTCGCCTGATCACGATGTACTCCGATGTGGTTATGGAAAAAGCGGCCGGTGTCGAACCGAAAAATGATGAAGGTATTCGTCGCCAACTTGAAAAGATTATGGATGGTGTTAAAAAAGCTAAGAAATATACCAACGACACGGATCTCACGGCCACGGATTTGAAAGAATTGTGCGCGGCTTATAAAAAACAGATCAAAAAATCACTCGGCAAAGAATTTCCTGATAATCCGACCGAACAACTCTGGGGTGGGATTGGCGCCGTGTTCGCTTCCTGGAACGGTAAACGCGCCATTGCCTATCGCCGAATCGAAAGTATTCCAGATGAATGGGGTACTGCCGTGAACGTTCAGGCTATGGTTTTCGGCAATATGGGCGATGACTGTGCCACCGGCGTCGCTTTCAGCCGCAATCCCGGTAGCGGTGAAAACGGATTCTATGGCGAATACCTGGTCAACGCTCAGGGCGAAGACGTCGTCGCCGGTATCCGCACGCCCGCGCCTTTGAATAAGTACTCTACCTCCGAGCATAATAAAGAGCTGTTGACTCTCGAGAAAGGCATGCCGAAACTATATAAGGAACTCGAAGAATATCGCACCCGCCTGGAGAAGCATTATCGCGATATGCAGGATATCGAATTTACCATTGAGAAAGGGCGACTCTTTATGCTGCAATGCCGCATCGGCAAACGTAATGGCCCGGCCGCTGTGCGTATGGCATTGGACATGCTGAAGGAAAAATTAATCACTAAGAAAGACGCTGTTTTGCGGGTTACCCCGGCTCAACTCGACGAATTGTTGCATCCAATTATCGATCCGAATGTCGAGAAAAAGCAGGAGCCGATCGCAAAAGGCTTACCGGCTGGCCCGGGCGCCGGTGCCGGGCAGATTGTCTTCTCCTCGGCAGATGCCGTCGAATGGGCGAAAAATGGTAAGAAAGTCATCCTGGTGCGCGAAGAAACCAATCCCGAAGACGTAGACGGTATGCGTTCGGCGCAGGCTATTCTAACCGCCCGCGGCGGGATGACCAGCCATGCGGCGCTCGTCGCCCGCGGTTGGGGTAAATGCTGTATCGTTGGTTGTAGTGCCATTCATATCGATTATCAGAAAAAGACCATGAAAATCGGTGATAGCATTTTTAAGGAAGGCGACCTGATCACTATGAACGGCACCAAGGGTTATGTGTATCCGGGAACCTTGCCGATGATCGATGCGACCGAAAATCCGGATCTGGTAAAATTCCTGAAAGTCTGCGATTCCGTCCGCAGTCTGGGTATCCGCACCAATGCCGATACACCCGAAGACGCCCGCCGCGCCCGCCAATTCGGCGCCGAGGGTATCGGACTCTTCCGTACCGAACACATGTTTTATGGAGCTAACAGTGACGCCCCGCTGTTTGCTTTACGCAAAATGATTGTCTCCAACACCTTGGCCGAACGTAAGAAGGCGCTCGATCAACTCTTCCCGTATGTTAAAAAAGACATCAAGGCGACCCTGGAGGCGATGGATGGCTATCCGGTCGTTATTCGGCTGATTGATCCGCCTCTGCATGAATTCGTACCGCGCAAGAAGGAAAAACTGGAAGAGCTCGCTAAAGAGTTGAAAATTACTCTGGATGAGCTGGAAAAACGGGCCAGCGAACTGCACGAATCCAACCCGATGATGGGGCATCGCGGCGTCCGTTTGGGCGTCACCTATCCGGAAGTATCAAGGATGCAAATCCGGGCTATCCTGGAAGCTGCGGCCGAATTACTGAAAGAAGGGAAAAAACCCTACCCGGAAATCATGATCCCGGTGGTCAGTCTGACCAGGGAACTCGAAAACCAGAAAGCGATTGTAGAGGAAGTCTATCAGGAAACGCTTAAAAAGTACGGCCTGAAAAAAATCAAGTACCTGTTCGGCACCATGATTGAAATCCCGCGAGCCTGTTTGGTGGCGGATAAAATCGCCCAGGTGACCGAGTTCTTCTCCTACGGCACCAACGATCTGACCCAGATGGGATTCGGTTTCTCGCGCGATGATATCGGCGGCTTTGTGCCGGATTATATCGAGAAAAAGATCCTGCCGGAAGATCCCTTCCAATCAATCGATCAGGACGGTATCGGCGAACTGATCCAGATTGGTATCGAGCGTGGTCGTAAAACCAAACCAAATCTCGAAATCGGGATTTGCGGTGAACATGGCGGAGAACCGAAGTCGGTGAAATTCTGCCATCGCGTCGGAATGGACTATGTGTCCTGTTCACCTTTCCGGGTGCCGATTGCGCGTCTCGCCGCCGCTCAGGCCGTCGCCGAAGAAAAAATAAAGTAGATTTATTCTACATCTATAATGCAGAACCGCGGTTTTAGGACCGCGGTTCTTTTTTTAGGGGAAGGACTGTCCGGATGGATGATTGATGCGAAGTCCGAACAGCGGATGATCGCTATTTATAAAATATCACAGACTGGCACAGCGTTCGGTTAAAAGTAACAGTAGGGTCGTGGTCGCGATGGCCAGTATGTTAAGGATTTGGAAAATCACTTTTTTCATTGCTCTTGTCCTTCAGTAATTAAAAAACAAAAGTAAGACTACAAAACCTGCCTTTTGGTTGTCGCACTTTTCTAAATCGATAAAACCTTTGGAGACTTCATAAATGTTGAAGATATTTAACAGTTAAGATATAGGATCCGGATGTTTATGAAAGATTTGATGAAAAAAGTAATGCAATTATTGAGCCTGCTGATTCTCTCAATTGCGCTTGTAGAGGTTCTGTTCTCTGCCCAGCTGGATACTCTGATAATACCCAGCGCCGCAATGGCGAAGAATCCAAAAGCAGTGGTAGTTTTACCAGATAAATATCGGCAGACTAATGATAGTTTTCCGGTCGTCTATCTCCTCCATGGCTGGAGCGGTTCGTACCGCGACTGGCCGACTAAGATGGACTTGAAACCGTTAGCCGATGAATACGATTTTATAATCATCTGCCCGGATGGTGGCTATGCCGGTTGGTACGTAAACAGTCCGATCGTGAAAGATTCGCAATACGAAACTTATATTGCCAAAGAAATCGTCGTTTTCATCGACAAAAACTTTCGCACGATAGCTGATTCCACCGGGCGCTATCTTTGCGGATTAAGTATGGGCGGACATGGCGCCTTTACCTTATTGGCTAAATATCCTGAGCGTTTCGCCGGCGCGGGCTGTCTGAGCGGCGCAATGGCGATGACCGGCGGCGAACGCCGGGCTGGTCTGGCTGATATTCTGGGTGATTACGAAACCAATCAGCAAAGATGGGAAGAAAACTCTGCTTTAATTCTGGCCGATCGATTGGTTGGGCGCAACAAAGCGATTTTAATTGACTGCGGCGTGGATGACTTTCTGTATCAAACCAATGTTTTATTGCATAAAAAAATGCTTGACCTGAAGATTCCGCATGACTATATCGAACGTCCCGGCGCGCACACCTGGGGCTACTGGACAAATGCTCTCGAATATCACCTGCTTTTCTTCAGAAAAAATTTCAATATGGAAGTCAAGTGAACAACCCAGTTTTATCCAAAGCTCAGGCGCTTAATACTAAGACCGCCGATTTTCTGGCCGAATTGGCTTCGATCGCTTCCCTGAGCGGTCGGGAAGAAAAAATCGTCGCCCGCCTGAAAAAAGAGATGGAAGCGATCGGCTTCGATGAAATCATCATCGACGGCCTCGGCAATATCATCGGGCGTATTGGCAACGGATCGATTAAAGTTGCCTTTGACGCGCATATCGATACGGTCGATGTCGGCAACCGCAATTTGTGGAAATTCAATCCGCATGACGGCCATGTCAAAGACGGCAAGGTTTGGGGGCGCGGCGTGGCCGATCAGAAAGGCGGCATGGCATCCATGCTGACCGCCGCGCGCATCATTAAAGAACTCGACCTGGCGAAAAATTGTACGGTTTATTTTACCGGAACGGTTATGGAAGAAGACTGCGACGGTTTATGCTGGAATTACATTGTCAATGAGGATAAGATCAAACCGGATTTCGTGGTAATCACTGAGCCGACCGGATGCCGTATATATCGCGGCCAGCGCGGGCGCATGGAAATTTCAATCTCAGTCGCCGGATTATCGGCGCACGGCTCCGCCCCGGAACGCGGTGACAACGCCGTTTACAAAATCGCGCCGCTGATTAAGGAATTTGAATTGCTCAACGAACGCCTGGCATTTGATGAATTTCTCGGCAAAGGCACGGTGGTGCTCAGCCAGATCAAATCGGTCAGCCCGTCGTTATGCGCCGTGCCGGATTTCTGTTCGATTTATCTGGATCGGCGGTTGACCTGGGGCGAGACCAAAGAATCGGCGTTGGCAGAAATCCGCACAATCATCGAAAAATCGAAAATCGACGCGAAAGTCGAATTGCCAATTTATCGCGAAAAAGCCTTCACCGGAAAGATTTATCCGATGGAAAAATACTATCCGACCTGGAAACTGGAGGAAAATCATCCGTTGGTGCAGGCTGGGATTGCTAGTTACAAGGAGTTGTTTAAAAAGGCGCCAGTCGTCGACAAATGGACATTTTCGACTAATGGCGTGACGATTCGCGGCGTACATGGCATTCCGTGCATCGGCTTTGGTCCGGGTTTCGAGGAACAAGCCCACGCGCCCAACGAGTGGACACCGGTCGAACACCTCTGGCAAGCCGCGGCCTTCTACACGGGATTGGTTAAGAAAATAGCCACAGATTTTCACAGATAAACACTGATGGAAAATTATAAATACCAGGAGATAACCGAGAAAATCATAAAAGGATTTTACGAAACTTATAATGAGCTTGGAAATGGTTTCCTCGAGGTTATTTATGAAAAAGCGCTAACGATGGTTTTATCCAAAATGGGTTTAACAGTTGAAAGCCAGAAACCGGTCGAGGTGTTTTTCAGAAAAAGGATGATTGGACAATTTTATGTCGATATGGTAGTTGACGGGAAGGTAATTGTAGAATTAAAAGCAGTACGGCATTTATTACCTGAGCATGAATCTCAGATTCTGAATTACCTGAAAGCCACTCAGTATGAGGTTGGCTTGTTATTGAATTTTGGCTTAAAACCTGAAATAAAACGTTTTTTATTTGATAATAGCAGAAAATAATCTGTGTTTATCTGTGCAAATCAGTGGCAAAAACTTTGGAGATGATATGAACGAGACACTTTTACGAGGGAAACACCTCATCACTTTTAATGAATGGACGAAGAACGAAATCAATATGGTGCTGAATGTGGCGGCCGATCTGAAACGCCGTTTTGCGCTCGGCGAGCCGCATCGGCTCTTGCAGGATAAAACGCTCTTCATGATGTTTTTCGAGCAATCGACGCGCACCCGCAATGCGATGGAAGCCGGCATGACCCAGCTTGGCGGCCATGCCCACGACCTGACGCCCGACAAGATGCAACTTTCGCACGGCGAGTCGGCCAAGGACACCGCCATGGTGCTTTCGCGCATGGGACACGGCATCGCCTGCCGCAACTGTTTTTACGGCATCGGCAATAAATATCTGCGCGAATTGGCGCAATACTCGTCGGTGCCAATACTTTCCCTGCAGGATGACATTTATCATCCGATGCAGGTCATTGCCGACCTGATGACGATTCAGGTATACTTCGGGTCGAGTCTGAAAGGTCTCAAGGTTACGATTTCCTGGGCGTATGCCACCAGCCACGCCAAACCGTTGTCCGTACCGCTGTCGCAGATTTTGCTGTTTCCGCGTTTCGGCATGGACGTCACAGTCGCCGCGCCAAAGGAATTTCCATTGAAGAAGGAATACGTCGAACAAGCGCAGGAAAACGCCCGACTGAACGGCGGCAAACTATCATTCACTGATAATATGGATGAGGGTTTCCGCG
>JALOAB010000072.1 GCA_023229045.1 Fidelibacterota bacterium | reverse complement strand
TAATGACTATAAATGACCATCAATAACTCCGGCAGTCGCCGGATAATGACAATTGAATGACCATCAATGACGCCGCGTCAGCGGCTAATGACCATCGAATGCAAATTTCAAAATGAATGCCCTCAATACCTTAATGACTATCAATGACTATAAATGACCATCAATGACTCCGGCAGTCGCCGGATAATGACCATCGAGTTACCGTCTCAGGCTTTTACTTTGGTGGTAATCTTTTTGGCGATTACGCTAAACGTCAGCACCTGTAATAAAAGGCAAATCAGCAGAACGAACAGGTAATAGTGAAAATTGCCGTTGTGAGTGATTTGACCGACTCCGGCATTGATAATCATATTGCCAATTAAAGCCATGCTGAAAACGAAGCTGAAAGCCGTACCTGAAGCCTCGGAAAAGAGATTGCCGAGATAACCCAGCAGAATTGGAAAAATCGCTCCAAAACCGGCGCCCAATATAGTTAATCCAGCGATTACGATAATGTATTTAGTATTGATCAGGACCAGCAAAGTCCCGGTCAGGATCAGTCCAAAGCACACATAC
The DNA here is from genome assembly GCA_023229045.1 of Fidelibacterota bacterium. GTDB lineage: Bacteria > Fidelibacterota > UBA2242 > UBA2242 > UBA2242 > JAGNGI01. The sequence goes on along the minus strand of JALOAB010000072.1, from coordinate 8,814 downwards.
AGAATAATATGATCGCGGATATATTTGAGGGTAAATCCCAAAATCAACCGCATCGCCGTCAGACCGAGAATGATAAATGACAGAGCGTAGAGAGCCGTATCGGTTTCCAGTCCTCGCTCTTTCGTTAAATAGAGAGCCGTCCAGTTGCTGGCGATACCTTCCATGCCGCTTTCAAAAAAGAGGATGATGCCGATCAAAAGCAGGATGGGGCTTTTCAATATTTTCAATTCACTGAAACCGGCGCCTTTTGCTTTTTGTTTGGGCGCGGGAAATTGAATGCAGGCGAACAAACCGGTTGTCAGTAAGATCAGCAGACCCACCGCCTTGATAATACTTTGATAGGAAAAGTAATTGACCAAAAAACCTACCAATAGCGGGAAACCGAAAGCGCCGATTCCGAAAAAAGCTCCCAGCAGACTGAGTTTGGCGCCTTTCTCGACGCCGCTTATGTCAGCCACCAGAGCGTTCGTACCGCCGTTGATGATTCCACCGCCGAAGCCGATTATGAATATCGCCAGCTGTACCAGCCGGAAATTCGTCAAAGTCGCTATTCCCAGTATGCCGCCGGCGATCAGCAGGATGCAGATAACCAGCAGGCTCTTGTAGCCATACCGATCGATAATCGGTCCGAAGATAAGCGAACCAAGCAGAGTTCCAAAAGGTAAGATCATCATCAGCGAAGCAACCTGCGTAACAGGCGCATGGAATTGATCTATGATGAAAGTGGTCAGCGTGCCCAGCGATATCATGACGATCCCAAAGATGAGCATCCCCAGATAAGCCGCGGCGTATACTAAATTTTGGTTATACTTATTATCAATTGTTTCCATTATCTGATGAATATCCAGGAAATTCTTTTAATGGATTAACCTTATAAACCGTAATAAGATTAAAGGCAGGCGACTCAATTATTAAAAATACTAAATACAAAAATTTACCGCCGAAATTAAGCTGCGTCAGCCAGTTTTCAAACCTAAAAGCATTTGGACATAAAAGTCGGGACATCCGAAAAGAATTGATAACTTGACTTCCAGACCGCCGCGGGAGTATATTATGCTTCGATGAATTTAAACCGCGAAAAATTCTTAAGCCGATCCGGCGAAAATATATGATAATCGAAACGCATGCCTACGCCCGCGCCGGATTACTGGGTAACCCCTCCGACGGTTATTTTGGTAAAACCATTTCCATCATCGTGGCAAACTTCGGTGCGCATATCTCGCTGTATGAAACGCCGGAACTGAAAATCGAGTCGCCCGATTCCGATCAGAATATCTATAAAAACGTCTATGATCTGATCGAGCGCATCGGTTCAGTGGGCTATTACGGCGGCGACCGCCTTATCAAAGCCGCGATCCGCAAATTCTTCACCTACTGCCATGAAAATGAGATCAAGCTGGATTATCGCAATTTTTCGATTCGTTATAATTCCTCGATTCCGCGGCAGGTCGGTCTGGGTGGCTCCAGCGCGATCATAACCGCCACCATGCGGGCGCTCATGAAATTTTTCAAGGTATCTATTCCCCAGGAAATCCTGCCGGGTCTCATTCTGGCGGCTGAAGTCGAAGAACTGGGCATTAACGCCGGTCTCCAGGATCGCGTGATCCAGGTCTATGAAGGTTGCGTCTATATGGATTTCAACCGCGCGGCGATGGAGAAGAAAAAACATGGAGTTTATACTCCATTGGATAAAAATAAACTGCCTAAACTGTATCTGGCCTACAAAACCTCGCTTAGTAAAATCTCGGGTCGGGTGTTGAATGATATCAAAGTGCGCTACGAACGCGGTGATGCAGAAGTGGTCGGAACCCTACAGCGGATTGCCGAACTGGCAGAAGAAGGCAAGATCGCTATTGAAAACGGCGACGAAGCAACCCTCAATCGGCTGATTGATGCCAATTTCGATAATCGCAAAAAGATCATGAATATCAGTCCCAGCAACCAGGAAATGATCGACGTCGCGCGGAATTGCGGCGCTTCAGCCAAGTTTGCCGGCTCGGGCGGTTCAATCATTGGCATTTACAAAGACGATGTCATGCTCAACCACCTGATCGTCAATTTGAAGAAAATCAACGCCCGGGTAGTTAAACCCTATATTGTTTAGAATGAATTAGGAGAGTGTTATAATGATAAAAAAAGCAGTCATACCGGCCGCCGGATTGGGAACGCGCTTTCTGCCGGCTACTAAAGCCCAACCCAAGGAAATGTTGCCGATTATTGATACTCCCACGATTCAGTATGTCGTTCAGGAAGCGATCGACTCCGGAATTGAAGACATTTTGATAATTTCCGGCAAGGGCAAACGCGCGATCGAAGATCATTTCGACCGCAACACCGAGCTGGAATATATCCTCGAACAGAAAGGTGAGCATGACCTGGCGACCAGTATCAGTCGCATCGGCGAAATGGCTAATATCCATTTTATCCGGCAGAAACAACTTAACGGTCTCGGGGACGCCATTTACTATGCTAAACAACACACCGGCGATGAGCCTTTCGTGGTTATGCTGGGCGATACTATCAACGATGCCATCATTCCCGTGACCCAGCAATTGATCGATATTTACAATCAATATCGCCAGACCGTCATTGCCGTCGAAAGAGTGCCCCGTGATAAGATTGACATGTATGGTATCGTCAGCGGTAATGAGGTTAGCGAGCGCGTTTACAAAGTCAATCAGCTGATTGAAAAACCACGTCCGGCTCAAACCAAATCCGATTTAGCGGTAGCCGGGCGATATATCCTGACGCCTGCAATCTATCCAATGCTCGAAAAGGTCAAGCCCGGTAAAAACAAGGAAATTCAACTCACGGATGCACTCCAGCTCTTATTACAACGTGAGTCGATCTTTGCTTATATTTTTGAAGGTCGGCGCTTTGACGTCGGCAATAAGCTGGATTATCTGCGGACGACGGTTGAAATGGCCTTGAAGCGCGAGGAATTCTCCAGTCAGTTTCTGGATTTCCTCAAATCGGTTGTCGCCCAGGCTGAGAAGAAGTAAAAGCGGTTTTAATTTATCCTCATAATCCAGATCTGGATTAATTATAATCTATTAGAGCAATTCTCAAAGCTTACGTCGAAGCAATTCGTTTAGCGGAATTATTTCAGCGCAGAGCGATAATATTCGAAAGTAAAACCGGTGTTGTTCCAGTTATCGAATTGCCGGACTATATAATAATTGCGGGTAAAATTGGCCGTTACGCCCTGCATGACATGCCCGGTAATGTACTTGTAACCGCGCCGTTTCAGTGTATTTTGATAAACGCGTTTAAGAATTTTAGATAGTCCGAGCACCCGCCGCTCTTTGCGCACGATGTAAGCATAGGTGTAAACGGTGTTATTCTGGCTGAGGTTCTCGTCGCATTGCGCCCAGCTTTCCTTGGAGAAATATTCAAGCGGCACTCCCACGATAAAACCCTCGATCTCACCTTTATAGCGAATAACAAACGGCAGAGTCTTGGGATAATTGAAATACTTCTTAACCGAGTTACGGTTGAAGCGCGCATTCTGTCCGAAATTGTCAACCAGTGTCTCTGAAATTTTTACTATCTGACCAAAATCGGCTTCACCCAGGTGTTCCACGATCTCGACGGAAATACCGTCCGCAGTCGAGGCCAGTACGCGGCTTTGGGTCTCGGAGAGAGTGACTTCAAACAGTTCGCGGGTTCTTTTATCCATACGCGGAAATAATAGACAGAAAAAAGGAAATAATCAATGATGAATCACAATCGAACTTTTAAAAATCTCTCTCCGGATTAATTAATAGTGCCTTTCTGTATCAATATTTACGTTGGTGATGAATTATCGATTACATTGCGGATGTTACAGTAGATCGTTAGTTACTCTGAGACAAGACATCGCTGAAAGTGTAATATCCGGCCGGGCGCTGGAGGGCGAATTTAGCCGCAAGGAGGGCGCCTTCTGCAAAAGTATGCCGTGACAGCACGCGATGTGAAAGACTGAGAATCTCTCCCAGACCACCAAATGTGACGGTATGATCGCCGGGAATATTGCCCAGACGGCTGGAGTTGACCGTTATCTCGCGGTCGAATAGCGCCGCCAGAGTCTTAGCGGTGCCGCTCGGCTTATCTTTCTTAAAACGGTGATGAGTCTCGCTGATTTCCACGTCCCAGTCCGATAGGGTATCATTTAATAGGCGGGTCATTTTCAGCATCAGATGGATGCCGATGGAGAAGTTGAATGACTGAACGACGGCGACCTCTTTGCCGAGCGCTTTGATCTGTTCATTCTGTTCAGAGCTATAACCGGTCACGCCGGTCACCAGGGGGCATTTATACTCGTGGAGCAGTTCGACTGTTTTTTCCAAAGCCGCCGGCAGTGAAAAGTCGATTAAAATCTGCGGGGTGGAAATTCTTTCGACGCCTTTATCGTCGAGACGAAGGACGAGTTCATGTCCTTTTTCCTGAAAAAGGCTTTCGATCTCCATTCCCATCCGTCCACTGGAGCCGATTATTCCGTACCTCATAGCAACCCCTGGGCTTGCATCAGGCTCGCCACAACCTGCGCATTTTTTTCCGATAAAGGGATTAATGGCAGACGCAGAACGTTGCGGCATAAATTCAGGCGCGAAGCCGCAAATTTGACGGGAATCGGATTGACTTCCACAAACATGGCGTTAATCAATTCCAGGTAACGATCATGGATATTACGCGCGCCATCCAGATCGCCGGCCAGCATGTGAGTGGTCAGGGTTTTCATCTCAGCCGGGATGATATTGCCAACGACCGAAATCACGCCCTCAGCGCCCAGCGCCATAAACGGCAGAGTTATGTCGTCATTACCGGAAAAAACCAGCATGCCTTCCGGTCTTCCCGCCATGAGCTTTGTCAATTGCCCGAAATCGGCATTGGCTTCCTTGATGCCAACGATGTTTGAACAGGCTTTGAAAATGCGAAACATCGTATCCGGCAGGAGATTAAAACCGGTGCGGGTGGGAACGTTGTACACGATTATAGGTAGTCGGGTGCGCTCGGCGATATGCCGGTAATACTGGAAAATCGATTCCTGGGTGCCCTTGTTGTAGTAAGGCGTCACAATCAGAACGCCGTCGGCATTCATTTCCTCAGCCATACGGTTATATTTCAAGACCGAATCGAGACAGTTCGAGCCGGTTCCAATGATCACCGGAATGCGATGATTGGCTTCCCGGATGGCAATTTCAACTATCTTTGCCCGTTCGGGTTCTAAGATTGAAGGAGCTTCGCCGGTCGTTCCAAGCACTATCAGACTGTCGGTTCCGTGTTCGATCTGATAGTGAATTAATTTCCTGAGCGCTTCATAATCAACCTCACCTTCATCGGTAAAAGGTGTGATCAGCGCTGTGCCTAATCCTCTAAACATGATTACCTCACTGGTTAAATGTTAATAAACAAAAACGGGGGCTGTCATGCGAGCCCCCTATGTATAAATATACAATCATTCTTGCGGGGGTTATATGTCCGGCTTCTTAGCGATCGTAACGAATAGAGTGCAATTGCGGGCGAGCGCGGATTTGGTTTTTATTTTAAGATTGCTATTCATCATTTAACTATTAAATCCAAATCAATTTTCCACAAAATGCGAGTAAAAATAAAATAGATTTAACTAACATGCAAGCAATTTTTAAATCTGTCGCAATGCGCGGGAGCGTGGCGATAAGAATTTAACTTTACCAATACTGACTACGTCCTGCGGTGTGGGTATATTACTTGTGACTATTGAGCAATTTTCAGCCATTCCGGCAGGGCATATAAATCTGCCGGATTTTTAACATGATAAGTAGCCATACCGAGCCGCTCAGCCGGGAGGATATCCATGTTCAGCGAATCGCCAACCATTAAGGTGCGTTGCGGTTGTACATCATATTTTTTCAGAATTAACTCATAACCTTTCAGAAATGGTTTGAGATATTCGATCTTAGCCGGCTTGCTGATCGGCAAAGCGTTTATATCGCTGAACGTCAGACGCCTGGCGGGTGGAAAATACTTCGCAAGTTGCAGATAATTTAGGATTTTTGCGGTGGTCGAGCCATTATTGGTAGTAAAAAGGAAAACCGGGTAGTGCTGGGCGATGGTAGCCACTACCTTCATTACAACCGGATCGGGACGGACATATTTCTCCAATTGAATGCGTCGGGTGATTTCCTGCTCGAATTCCCGCATATCGGCATCATAGTGATACATCAGGGTCAGGGTACTGGTCGGTGAACCGTTCAACTGGCAGGCTAACTCAAACCTTTTACGCTCAAAATCGGCTTTGATCTCGGAAGGTTGACGCCTGACAGATTTGGCGGCCAACTCCAACGCGACAGCGGGATAAATGGCATCCATTTCCGGTGAAACAGGATAGAGGGTTCCGTCCTGGTCGAAAATTATTAAATCAAATTCTCTGGGCATATCAAGTCATCAATATGTTCATAAAATCGGGGCAGAAATTATCATTTAACACCGAAACCTCCAACTTTTTTAGCCGTACTCAATTCAAAAAACCTTGCCCAGATCAAAAAGTTTTCAGATTTTAGCACGAAGTAAAGGTTCAATGATGATATTCAAAATACTAAGCTGATAAAAAAATATAGACTTCAGAAATGTATCTCAGCCATATAGAAAGAGTAAGTAATGCCATCCAATAAATTCCTCGTTTTAATCGATATTGACGGCACTTTGATTACGCCCGGCATGACTCCGCGGCATGCTCTGCGCCAGGCGATTCTCGACGTCACCGGTCAGGTGTTCACTTTTGAAGTCGGACAATTAGCCGGACTAACGGATCCGCTGATTGTAACCGATGCTCTCAGGCAACTCGGCATTCCACCCGGCGATGATGGTCTTCCTGACAGAATAATCGCCCGTTATCTGGAGATTTTCGAACGCGATTATCCGTCGGCAACCGATAAGTGGGTTTATCCGGGGGCGTTTGATTTCCTGGATTATCTCATGGAGCAACCAGTGCGGATGGGCATCGTGACCGGCAATGTCCGACGCGGAGCCCGTATAAAACTGGCGCCTTTCGACTTGTGGCGCTATTTTGACTTTGGCGTTTTCGGCGATGACGACGCCAGTCGCAATGAACTGCCGCGGATTGCTTTAAAAAAGACCCGCGAAATGTTTCAGGAGAATTTCGAACCTGATAAAGTCATTGTCGTCGGCGATACAATTTATGACATCCGCTGTGCGCACGTCAATCGGATGCAATCGGTTATTGTCTTGCGACGTCCGGAGTGGCGGGCATTGATCGAATCGGAAAAACCCGAACTTTTAATCGAAAGTTTTGAGCCGCTTGAGCCGGTGCGCGACTGGTTTAATCAGATATTTTTAAACCACGAATGAACACAAACAGACGCGAATGTATCTTTAGACAAGATTTACAAGATGATTAATATTGCTCTCAAAGTCGTAATTATGACATAGCCGATTCCTCACCCCGGTAAATGCCGGGACACGGAACGGCATTAATAGAGCAAATCCTGTAAATCTTGTTAATCTTGTCTAAAAATTCTCAGACATTAAAACGGAACTCGATTACGTCGCCATCCTTTATGATATAATCGCGCCCTTCCGAACGAATCAGACCCTTGGAGCGGCAGGCTGATAGACTACCATTTTCGAGCAGGGTAGTGTAATGTACGATCTCGGCGCGAATGAAACCGCGTTCGATGTCGGAATGAATCGCGCGTCCGGCTTTTTGGGCATTGTCACCATTGATGATCGTCCAGGCGCGGCATTCATCTTCCCCAACCGTGAAAAAGGAAATGTAGCCGAGCAATTCATACGACAGACGGATCAGGCGATTGAGAGCCGGTTCAGCAATCCCCGCTTCTTCCAGAAAAAGGGATTGGTCAGCCGGTTCGAGTTCTGAAATTTCCTTTTCGAGCGCGGCGCACAGAACGGTGTAGGTTGTATTGATAGTCTTTAAATACGAAAAGCGATTTGCGATTTCTTCAGCCTGCGGGATTTCTTTTTCGTCGATGTTTATTACAATTATGAGAGGTTTGGCGGTCAGAAACTGGAATCCGCGCAGGAGTTTATCCTCTTCCGGTGAGAGTGTCAGGGCGCGCAGAGGTTTTTCGTCTTCGAGGAAATTGCGGCATTTGAAAAGCAGTTCCAGTTCTTTCTGATAGGTTTCATTATGCACTTTGCTAAGTTGTTTCTCGATGCGTTCGATGCGGGTTTCGATAATTGCCAGATCGCTCAGAAGGAATTCAGTGTTGACGAAATTGATATCACTTTGCGGATCGATACGGTTCAAGGGATGCGGGTAGAGTGGATTTTCAAAAGCCCGCACGACCAGTAAAATCACGTCCACGGTTTTGAGGTTGGAAAGGAAATGCACCGGCAGACCCTTGGTGGCTGACGATTGACTATCAAGACCGGGGACTTTAAGGTACTCGATTGTGGCTGGAACTTTACGACGCGGATTGAAAATCTCCGTCAAGTGGTCGAGTCGGGCGTCCGGCACCTTGACAATGCCTTTCTCGGTTTCCTTCTTATGAAAAGAATCGGACTCACTTTTACGACTTAGTAAAGTGGTGAACAGGGTAGATTTACCGGCGTAAGGCAAGCCGGTAATGCCAATTTGCATATTTTCTCCATGAGATTAACTATAAAAAGCGGCGGAATTTAATTCCGAACAGCCAGATCGCCAAATCTGAAAATGCGTCATTCGATAGTCATTGGTCGCTGACTGACGGAGTCATTCAATAGTCATACAATAGTCATTGTCCGGCTACCGCCGGAGTCATTGATGATCATTTATAGTCATTAAGGCATTGAGGCATTCATTTTGAGATTTGAAATTTGAAATCTGAATTTTTC
>JALOAB010000071.1 GCA_023229045.1 Fidelibacterota bacterium | reverse complement strand
GAAGCCCAATCTTCATTAATGAGTAAATCAAACTAAAGGTTTGATAATAATTGATACTTGAGAATATTTCAAATTGAGTTGGAAATTTTTATTTAGCGGGACATATATTTTTGGAGAGAAAATTTAGTTGAGATTGTCCGTAATCATACCCATGTATAATGAGGAAAAAACTCTTCACCAGATTTTTACGAAGGTTAGGCAGGCTCCCATCGAGAAAGAGATCATTATTGTTGACAGCGGCTCGACTGACGGCACCCGGACTTTGCGGGCAGGAAAAAAGATCGGCCGGAGGGGCGGATTTCGTGCGGTTCGTTGTATTCTGAAGTATAGTCTTTTAAAAAGACAAAGACGTCATGCATAAATCGGCAATTAAAAATAACTGGCTATATATCGGCATTCTGCTCATCGTCTTTATCATAAGTTTTATTTATATTTTCGATCCTAAAATCGATTTAAATGGTGACAACTGCACATATTACCTGCTGGCAAAATCCATCGCTTCCGGCAAGGGATTTGTCGATATTACCTCACCAGCATTGAGTCCGACGAACATCTTTCCTCCGGGTTATCCGCTGTTGATGGCTGTCAATATGATTATAACCGGACCGGGAATCATTTCCCAGAAGATAATGAACGGGCTATTTTTGATTATAGCCATAATTATTCTTTATATTCTATTAAATCATCTACTCAATCACAAGCAATTGGCCTTTACTATCAGCTGTATTTCCCTGATCAATTTCTACCTCTACAAATTTGCTAAAATGATGATGAGCGAGATGTCCTTTTTACTCTTCAGCTGTTTGGCACTCTACTTCTATAATGCTACCGATGAAGACCAAAAACCCTGGAAGAATTACAAATTTTATCTATCCATTTTTTGTATGGCCTATATTTTTCATATTCGTACTCAGGGCGTGACACTGTTTCTATCTCTTATTTTATACCTCTTGATATCGAAGAAATGGCGGCATCTTCTCACTGCTATCCCGACCTACCTGCTTTTTCTGGCGCCCTGGATGATCAGAAATCGAATCCGGGGATTATCTAATCGATATCTACGCGAACTGCTTGAGGTAAATCCCTGGAGACCCGAAGAAGGGTCAGCCTCTATTTTCGATTTATTCAAGCGTCTCATCGATAATGTTACCATGCTCGTTACCAAGGCTATTCCCGATTCGCTCCTACCGGCGATAAATCTAAATTATGATCAACCGGTCTCCGTTGGCCTGGTATTATTGGGGATTGTAATCCTGACAATAGTGATATACGGTATTTTTAAACTACCTAAATTTAAATTTCTTATACTGGGCTATATTGTTGCCAATATTATCATCATAGGCTTCTGGAGCGCACCCGGAGGGAATCGCTATTTGACCACTATTATTCCCTTTTTATATATTGGTTTGATTTTGGGATTATATCATGGGGCGATCCATCTGATCCGTTACTGGAAAAAAACAGCCGGTCAATTCTCTCCGCTTTGGTTACTTTCAATCAGTCTGCTGATTTTGCCGCGATTGGTTGAACTGCACCAAAGCGCCCGGGCGTCGTATCCGTCAAACTACTATAACTATTTCCTGATTGGCGCAGAAATCAATAAGAAAATGCCCCCGAATACGGTTGTATGTTGCCGCAAACCTTATCTATTCTACATGTTCGGAAACCGCTATTCCTGTAAATATTTATTTACTCAGGATGATAAACAGCTAATTAAGAAGATGGTAAAAGATAACGTTGATTATGTCATCCTGGATCAACTTGGATTTAGTTCAACCGCTCTCTATCTTTATCCGGCAATCCTGAAAAATAAAGAACTATTTGCAGTAGTTATCCATCTGAAAAATCCCGACACGATGCTATTCAAATTCGATCGAGAACAAGCGCGTAGGCTTTTTCCAGATTCATAATCCAGTTGATGATAAATTCACCCAAATGCAAAAATTATGAAATTCAACTCAGTTTTTAAGATTGATTACTACCGTGCCCTTGCAAGTCTATTTTCAGAATGTGTAAAGTATTGATGATCGCTTTTTTTAACACCTGCCTATGACGAGGTCAGCAAGAATTATAAGTAATAAAAGCAAAAACGGAATGGACAAAAAAGATAAAAATCTTAGTCAATTTAATCAGAAAATAAATACTTCATTACAAGCCGTCCTTGCCTATTCCATGCAAAATGATTATGCCGGATTCAATAAGTACGACGCCCTGGCTAGCCCGATATTGTGGCCATTATCATTCGGTAATAAATATTTGAGATTAATATACAGTCAGGCAATCATGCGCTCCCCGCTAAATTTACGCTCGTTATTTGCGATCCCGCGCACCAGGAATCCGAAAGGAATTGCTCTTTTTGCGATCACATATTTAAATCTCTATCGGGCGAGGAAATCCGAAGAATATCTCCAAAGAGCCGAGGATCTATTAGAATGGCTGATCCAAAATCAATCCACCGGATTCCCGGGTAACTGTTGGGGATATCAATATCCCTGGCAGGATGTCGGTTTTTTCGCGCCGCCGAATTTTCCGAACCGGGTAGTGTCTTATTTTGTCGGCACGGCTTTTCTGGACGCTTATGAAATTACTGGTAAAAGGTTATATTTGGACTATGCGATAGGAGTAAAAGAATTTTTAATCAAAGCTCCTAAGATCCTTTTTAAAAACGATGAAATGAAGTGTTTAAGTTATGTGCCGGACGACAGAATTAATTGGGTCGTCATGGATGTCAGCGCCTTATGCGGAGCATTTTGCGCCCGGGTTGCCCAAATTTTACAGGATAAATCGTTGGCGACTGAGGCCAAAAAATTAATCTTCTATGTGGTCGATAAACAAACCAATTATGGCGCCTGGTTTTACACACATCCGCCGAATGCAAATCGTTTAAAAATGCATGACAATTACCATACCGGCTATATTCTGGACGCTATTCTGGATTACATACATTTCACCGAAGATGATTCGTTCCTTGAAAATTATCATCGTGGTTTGCAATATTACATCGAGAATCTGTTTTTAGAGGATGGCACACCCAAATGGATGAATAACAAATTGTACCCGATTGATGTCCACGGTTCGGCGCAAGGAATAATCACATTTTTAAAAGCCAGTCAATTCGATCGAAAATACGCGGATTTTGCCTATCGCATCGCCGAATGGGCAATTATCAATATGCAAAATAAAAACGACGGATATTTTTATTACCAAAAAGGGAAATTCTTCAAACGATTGTTTACCATCATGCATTGGAGCAATGGGTGGATGGCAAGAGCAATGAGTGAAATAGTCAGGAAATATTATGCAGAAAACAGATCAGCCACCAACTAAAAAAGATGTCCAGGAATTCTGGAACCGCAACGTCTGCCAAACAGAGTTTTTAAAGATCGAACAACGCGGTTCGGCAGAGTTCTTTCGGGAAGCCGAGCAGGTTCGGTATAAATATCATTTTTATCTGCCGGGTGTGTTTGATTGGATAGCGGTGGAAAAACCGCAAGGCTCGCTTCTAGAAATCGGTTGCAGTATGGGAACTGATTTATTGCAATTAGCCCGACGGGGCATGCAGGTAACCGGGATAGATTTGACAGAAGAAGGTATTAATCTGGCACGGAAAAGATTCGAGTTATATCAGATACCTGCCACTTTGAAGGTAGATGACGCGGAAAATCTCTCCTTTCCGGACGGTTCATTTGACGTGGTTTATTCATTCGGCGTGTTGCATCATACTCCCAATACCCAACAATCCATTGACGAGGTCTTGCGGGTATTAAAACCCGGCGGCCTGGCGGTGATAATGTTGTATAACCGCAATTCACTCAATTATTATATACACCGCCTGATTAATCAGCCTTTTGATGGTAATCGCAAGGATCGTTGCCCGATCGAAAGGACCTATACCCAAGCGCAGGTATTGGAGCTGTTTCGAAATTTTAAAACCGTTCAAGTTGAAATCGAGTATTTGTTGACTACCGGCTATGGTATCGTCTGGGATTTAGTACCTAAAATAATCCACCGGGCGCTTGGTCATCTCTGGGGCTGGCATTTGGTAATAAAAGCCTATAAATGAAGAAAGTACTTTTCATCTCCTATTACTGGCCGCCGGCCGGAGGGGCAACTACCACCCGCCTTTTAAAGTTCTATAAGTACTTGCCGGAATTCGGCTGGGAGCCGATTGTTTTAACAGTTGAAAATGGAGACTTTCCCTTCGTTGATCCTGAAACGCTCAAAGATGTCCGGCCGGACACGTTGATTTATAAAGCGCCGAATATCTCTCTACATAGAATATTTGCCAAAATGGCAAAAAATTCAAAGGACATGTTTGTTCCATTTGCTTTTACCGAGAAAAACAGTAAGGGTATTAAAAACAGACTGTCACGCTGGGTCAAGTATAATGCCATTCCGGACACGCGGTTTTTGTGGAAGAAATTCGCGCTTAAAAAAGGTTTACAGATTATTCGCGAACATGATATCAATCTGATTTTTTCATCTTCTCCGCCCCAGACCAATCACAGAATTGCCACTGAATTATCAAGATTGACCGGTATCCCGTGCGTGGGCGATATGCGAGATCCATGGACGGATGTCTATTGGCTACAGACCCATTCCCAGCGGTGGAAATGGATTCATAAACGCGATCAAAGAATCGAAAAACGCACTCTCAGCGCCATGGCGGCGATTACCACAATCGGGCCGTCATTGGTGGATTTATTTCAGAAGAAAGTCAGCGTGCCGGTATATTTGATCCATAATGGTTACGAGCCGGTTGATATTGATATTCCATTGCGCAAAAATTCAAAATGGACTATCACCTATGCCGGCAGTATCAGCATTGAACAGGACATCAGCGCTTTCTGCAAAGCCCTTGAAATCCTGATTCAAAATGAAGATATAAGGCATAATATTTCAATCCGGTTCATCGGCAATTTCCCGGAATTTGTGAAGCAGAAACTGCGACTCTATTCATTTTTTGAAATCATTGATTTTCTTCCTTATATGCCGGCCGATCAGGTCAGGCGACATCTTGTCTCCTCAGATTTGCTTTTGCTGTTTATTCATGTGACTCCGGAGGGAGGCGTCATCAATTTTAAAATGTATGATTATCTCGCCGCCCGCAAACCGATTCTGGCTTATGGTCCGACATGGGGCGATGCCGCTCAAATACTGCACCGCGCTCGAGCCGGTAGGATGTTCGAATATGATAACATTGAGGAAGCCGCGCGGTATTTGTTGGATCTATATGAAAAATGGAAAACAGGTCAATCAGGTGTCGAAATTGATCAAGAATATATTTTAAAATTTACCCGTCGTAATCTTACCCGAAAGCTGGCCGAAATTTTTAACAATTGTTATAAAAAAACCTGAACCGGATTCTTATCTTTTCAATTGTTTCCTTATCAAATTTCACTAATTTTGACCACGATTTAGCAACGGATTTTTTGAAAAAGTAAACAAGTATAAAATCGCAATTGCGAATTGTTCATTGAAGACAATCCGATTTCTACCAGGGCCAGAGACGTTGAAACAAAATGTGAATAACAAAGGAACTCATACTTGAAAACCATCAAATTTGCAATTGTCGGCTGTGGGCGAATAGCTCAGAGACATGCCGAACAGATTAACCGGTTAGGCAAATTGACCGCCGTCTGTGATATCAAAAAAGATGCGGCATTGGCCTTGGCGGAAAAAAGTAATTGCCACCCGTATTTTGATATTGATACACTTCTGAAGAGTGAACCGAAACTGGATGTCGTATCAATCTGCACGCCGAATTATCTGCATGCCGAACATGCCATAAAAAGCCTGAAAGCCGGAAAACATGTTTTATGTGAAAAGCCGATGGCGCTCTCAGTCAGAGACTGCGAAAACATGATCTACGCGGCGGAGCAGGCTCACCGGCGGCTTTTTATTGTCAAACAAAACAGGTATAATCCGCCTATAATTGAACTAAAAAAGGTTATCGATGAAAAACGGCTGGGTAAAATTTTCAGTGTACAATTGAACTGTTTCTGGAACAGGAATGACGAATATTATCGGCAGTCAGATTGGAAGGGGCAACGGGTTAAAGACGGCGGAACACTTTTCACCCAGTTCAGTCATTTTATTGATCTATTAGTATGGTTAATCGGTGATTTTAAGGTTGTTAGAGGTCTTCTGCGCAATTATTTGCATCCCAATATTGAATTTGAAGATACCGGCGCAATCCTGATTGAATTTTATAATGGTACTATAGGAACAATTAATTACACTGTCAACAGCCATCGAAAAAATATGGAGGGGTCGATAACTATCTTCGGCGAAAAAGGAACCATAAAAATCGGAGGGCAATATTTGAACGCTCTGGAATATCAGGATATTGCCGATTATTCCTTTATAACTACTGTGCCAGTAAATAAAGCCAATGATTATGGTTTTTATCAGGGCTCTATGTCAAATCACGATAAAGTCTATGAAAATGTCGTCAATGTCTTGAACGGGCGCGACACGATCGCGACCAATGCGATCGAAGGCTTGAAAGTCGTGCGAATTATTGAAAACATTTATACCCAAAGTGAATTAAAGTAAGTATGACGCAACCAATTTTAAAAAAAATCGGAATCCGTGATATTAAATGTGGAACCGATGTCGTCATTATCGAGCCGTGTAATCTTTATGAATGTGAGATCGGCGATCATACTTTTATCGGCCCTTTCGTGGAAATCCAGAAGGGAGTTAAAATCGGGCGACGCTGTAAAATTCAATCGCATGCCTTTATCTGCGAACTTGTGACCATTGGTGACGATTGCTTCATTTCCCATGGCGTAAAATTTGTCAATGACACTTTCAAATCGGGCGCACCAGCCGGCGGTAAACGGGACTTGTGGAAATCCACTATTATCGGCGACACTGTTTCTATCGGAACCAACTCAACCATTTTACCGGTTACAATCACCAATCGGGTAGTCGTCGGCGCCGGTTCCGTAGTGACAAAGGACATTCTACAGCCCGGCATTTATGCCGGCAATCCGGCTCGAAAAATCAGGGATTTATAATTTAGAGGTTACTTATGATACCTTTTATGGACCTGGAAACTCAATACCAAGCTATTCAACCGGAAATAGATGCCGCCATATTTAATGTCATTCACAGTTATAAATTCATTAATGGTCCCGAAGTCGCAAAATTTGAGGGAAATTTCGCCGCGGCTCAGGACTTGAAATATATGCTGGGTTTGGCCAGTGGCACCGCGGCTCTGCACCTGGCTTACGAAGTTCTTGGCTTGAAACCGGGAGACGAGGTCATCGTGCCTACGATGACATTTATAGCTACGGCTGAAGCGTTAAAACAGGTTGGCGCCAAACCGGTTTTTGCCGATATTGATCCGGTTTCCTATAATATTGATTGTAATTCTCTGAAAAAGCTGTTAACCAAAAAAACAAAGGCGGTTGTAATTGTGCATTTGCACGGCAATCCCTGCGAAATGGAGCCGGTGGTCAACTTTTGCCGGGTGAACGATTTAAAACTTATCGAAGATTGCGCCCAGGCGCATCTGGCGGAATACAAAGGGCGGAAAGTCGGAACTTTCGGCGATGTGGCAACCTTTAGTTTTTACCCCGGGAAAAACCTGGGCGCCTATGGTGACGCCGGAGCGCTGGGGACAAACAATGAAGCTCTTTATGAAAAGGCTAAACTTCTGGCTAATCATGGGCGCGAGGAAAAATATATCCACCGAACCGAAGGTTATAACTACCGGCTGGATACTCTGCAGGCCGCGATCCTGGACGTCAAACTCCGCTATTTGCCCCGATGGACAGACCAACGAATCAATATTGCCAAAAAGTATCGGTCTTTATTGAATCACCTGCCGATCACTCTCCCGGAAATGAATCCGGATAAGAAACATGTCTATCATATTTATGCCGTTGCCACAGAACGGCGGGACAAATTGAGCGCGACCTTAAAAGCGCATAAAATAGCCTTTGGCATTCATTATCCATTATCTCTGCATTTACAACCCGCTTACAGTTATTTAAAGTACAAACCGGGCGATTTGCCAATTTCCGAACGCCTGTCGAATCAGTTTTTATCGTTGCCTATGTACGCCGAATTAGCAGAAATTGAGATCGAGAAAATCTGCCGGGCGATCTCCAGTGTTTATTAAAATAGATAATGAATAGAAATTTTAAGTAAAACAATAAAGTATGTGTGGCATCTGCGGAATTATTGACCCAAATCCTGAAAATCACCGGCTGATAACCGAGATGACCGATTTGTTGCGGCATCGCGGACCGGAGAAAGCCGGTTACTTCCGGGACGGTAATGTCAGTCTGGGTCACCGCCGGTTGTCGATTATCGATCTGCAGACCGGCGACCAGCCGATCTATAACGAAGACAAAACGATTGTCATCATCCTCAACGGCGAGATTTACAATTTTCCGGAACTCCGCGCCGAACTGATACACCGCAGGCATCAGTTTTACACCAAAACAGATACCGAAATTGTAGTGCACGGCTACGAAGAGTTCGGGCTGGATTATTTTACCCGTCTAAACGGCATTTTCGCTCTTGCGCTCTATGATAAAAAGAATGCGCGGTTGATTCTGGCGCGCGATCATTTTGGCGTTAAGCCACTGCATTACTGGTCGAATGGTACGACGTTTCTATTTGCCTCAGAGTATAAGGCGATTCTGATACATCCGGCAGTCCAGCGCGAGATTAATTACCGGGCGCTACACTGTCAGATGAATCTGCGCTATAATCAGACTGACGAAACGCTGATCAAAGGCATTTATCGTTTGCCGCCGGCGTCATACCTGATTTTTCAAAATGGGAAAATAACCGTCGGGCGCTATTACCAATTGCCGGTCAATCTGAATTTTAAGATGACTGAAACCGAAGTCATTGAAGGCATTCAGACGCATCTGCAAAAAGCCGTCAAGCGTCAACTTTTAAGCGACGTTCCGCTGGGAGTTTATCTATCGGGCGGTATGGATTCGTCCGCGCTGGTGGCGATGATGGCGGCGGAAAAGATCAATCCGATTAATACTTTCACGCTCGGCTTCAATGAGGCGACCGACGAATTTGATGATGCGGCTATCATCGCCCGCAAGTTTGGCACGCACCATACAACCACCGCCCTGACGCTGGCGCCGTTACAGCATTTTCCGGAAACTATCTGGCACGCCGAAGAGCCCAAAATCAACCTTCTGCAGGGTTTTCACCTGTCGGACTTTGTCTCAAAAAGCCTGAAGGTGGTTTTAGGCGGGCTGGGCGGCGACGAGCTGTTTGTCGGGTATGATATTTACCGCTATGTGTGGATGCTACGCAGGTGGCTGAAAAATCGTCCGGGAATTTTGCAGAAAATTCTGTTGAATCCGGTAAGCAGTTTGCTCTTTGCGATCCAGAATTCCTCCAAAATCCTCAAATGGGATGAATACCG
>JALOAB010000070.1 GCA_023229045.1 Fidelibacterota bacterium | reverse complement strand
AGATTTTGGTGCGCAAAATACAATAATTATTCTCCAATTTAATAATGAATATCAGAAGATTTTTTTCCGACATAATCCGTTCCGCATCGGCTGGGATGAGTTGGAAAAATTGTTGCAGATTAATGGCTATCGAATTAATAAATATAAAGATCATCCGATAGTATTCTTTAATGTTGATCGACCGGGCGATTTGCTGAAAAGTGAAATTTTTCAAAAAGGCTACTACTCGGTACAGGATTACAGCCAGGCACTGGCGGTATACTTGCTCGATCCGCAGGCTGGTGAGAATATTCTGGACGCCTGCGCGGCGCCGGGTGGCAAGGCTACTCTCATAGCCCAGCTGACGAAAAACCAGGCCAATATTCTCGCCAATGACTATTCGCCTCAAAAAATCGCATTGATTCAAGAATCAGCCTGCCGATTAGGGATTGATTCTTTAAATTACAGTGTGTTCGATGCCAGTGTTAATAAATTTGCGATGTTTGATAAAATTCTGGTGGATGCGCCTTGTAGTGGCACAGGAGCACTTTCGCGCCGCGCTGATTTGCGCTGGAATCGTCAGTCGGAGAATTTGAGACGTGCGCAGGACTTACAGGCCCGAATTCTGGATAAGGTCGCCGGGTCGGTGCGGGAAAAGGGAGTCCTGGTTTACAGCACCTGTTCGATTGAGAAAGAAGAGAACTGGACAACGGTGAAAAATTTTCTGGAACATCATCCGGAGTTTTCAGTCGACCCGGCTCCCAAGTATATCGATCCGCTTTATTGTGATGAAAACGGGGCGGTATGCGTTCTGCCTTTTAAACACAATCTGGCGGGAAGTTTTGCAGTACGTTTATTAAAAACTGATTGAAAGTGAAAGGATAGCTACCTACGAGATTAAGAAACTGGTTAAGATTTATCGCGGCTTTTATAATATTGGGTGTAATTCTGGCATTGATTTTCGATAAAATAGTCATGCCGCATTACGTGCGTCACGGCAAGGAAATTACCATGATAGATGTGCTTAAAAAGCCAACCAACGAAGCCATCGGATTATTGAAGTCAAATGGATTTGAGGTGCAGGTGGTTGATACGATTGACAGCGGCAATTTGCCCAAGGGGATCGTTATCGACCAGCAACCGCCGCCTGGTCGATTGGTCAAGAAAGGGCGCAACGTGCGCCTGGTTATTACCGGCGGCACCCATTTTTTTGCGATGCCCAACCTGGTGGGACGACCGCTGAAAGCCGCTAACATTATCCTGGACAATCATAAATTGATGCTTGATGCGGTTGAATATCTCTATTCGTCTGACAAACCGGAAGGCGTGATAAGCGATCAATCTATTCCGCCGGGCACTATGGTCAGCGCGAATCGGCGAATTAGTTTGGTGATCAGTAAGGGGCGTCCGTCGCGCCAGTTGGAAGTGCCTATGTTGACCGGCTTGAGCCTGGAAGAGGCTCAGGAGGCGATCCGCAAAGCCGGATTTAAGGTTGGGCAAATACGCTATGTTCCGACCGCGGATCTCAATCCCTTTACCGTCATAGACCAGAGCCCTCAACCCGGTCGGAAATATGACAATCCGATCATTGTTGACTTACAGGTGACCTGTGAACCATAAAAAACCAATTCCGCAAGTTGTACCATCTTTACTTTCGGCTGATTTCACCCGGCTGAAAGATTGTATTCGGATTGTCGAAAAGGCCGGCGCCCAGCGCCTCCATCTGGACGTCATGGACGGGCATTTCGTCCCGAATATTACCATTGGTCCATTTATAATTGAAGCTATCCGACGCACAACAACTCTGCATCTCGAGACTCACTTAATGATAACTAACGCCGACCGTTTTCTTAAACAATTTGTCGATGCCGGCAGTGATACGGTGATAATACATGTCGAATCCGATCGCGCTTTGCATACCGATTTACGTGCCATTAAAGAGCTGGGCGCAAAAGCCGGTTTGGTGCTAAATCCGCAGACCGAGTTTGAAAAGGTTGAACCGTATCTGGATGAAATAGATCACCTGCTGGTTATGACGGTCAACCCCGGTTTTGGCGGTCAGCAGATGATTGTCGGGGCGCTGGAAAAGGTCCGGCGGGCACAGGTCTGGCAGGAGCGCTATGGATTTTTAATCGAAGTCGACGGCGGAGTCAACCAGGAGACCATAGCGCTGGCGGCTTCGGCGGGCGCGGATCTGCTGGTTGCGGGTTATGCCGTCTTCGGTACCGGACGTCCCGGCCACGCTTTACGGTCATTAAATTGGCAAATTAAATGATCAAACCGGTAAAGGAAGGAGAACTCGGACGCAAGGCTATTCACTATCTTTCCTCTCTGGTTCCGATTATTTATCAGTTATTTTTTAATAAACATGATGCTACCATAATTATCGGGCTTCTTTTCCTGGGGATTGTTGTTGCTGAAATATTGCGAATGCGCATTCCAGCCCTGCGATGGCTGTATCGTAAATTGTTCGGCTGGATGATCAGGCCGCATGAATTCGGTAATCATTTTACAGGCGCAACCTATGTCTTTATGGGAGCATTTTTAGCCATTTTCCTTTTTCCAAAGGATATTGCCGTAACCAGCCTCCTCTTTTTAATGCTCGGCGATCCAACAGCTTGTTTGGTTGGACTCTCAATCGGCCGCCTAAAAATATATAATAATAAAACCCTTGAAGGTGCAATAGCTTTTATTTCTATTTCTATTCTGGCAACTGTCTGGGTCAGTTCAATTCCTTTCTGGATTAAAATAATCGGAGCGGTCATCGCCTGCTTGGTCGAGATTGTCCATCGCAAGATAGATGATAATTTGCTAATCCCGCTTTTCAGCGGAACCACGATGCTGTTTTTAATAGAAGTTTGTAATGTGATTAATAAGTAAACCCATTAATCCCACGGCGCACGGCCAGACAGAAAGGCCCGCTCGTCAGCTGACCCGGTTAATTCAGGATTTCAATGTAATTGTTAAAACCTAACCGCTTGAGACATTTCACCATCACCGAAAGCAAATCTTGCCGATCCAGCGGTTTGTATAGATAATCGTAAGCGCCCATTTTTATAGCATTTTCCAGTAAGTGCTCATTCCGGAATCCGGAGATCATGACCGCTACCAGGCTGGGTTGAATTTCTTTTAGGGCATTCAGTGTTTGCAATCCATCCATCAGGGGCATGATCACATCGATGAATGCCAGCACGCAGGGTTGAGATTGTAGTTTTTCGATTGCCTCCTGGCCGTCGAGGGCTGTAATGATTTTAAAAGGCGAATCTTCAAACATATTGCAGAAGACATCAAGAATACTTTGATCGTCATCTACAACCAAAACATTAAACTTTTTCGGCTTGTCCATATTCCTCTTGATCTAATTAACGGGTTTTACTTTCGAGTCTTTCTTTCTTTTTCTGAGCCTTATCCGAAAGCTGGGTATCCGGCTGAAGCTGAGCCTTGACCACCTCATCGGTAACGATAGTTGGATTAATAAAAACGACCAATTCGGTTTTCACCTTCTGATCGAGTTTATGGCGGAAAAGCATACCTATCAAAGGGATTGAACCCAGGATTGGTACCTTACTGATAGTTTTAGTGTTGGACTCACGTATCAGGCCGCCGATAACGATCGTTTCACCGTTTCCGATCTTGATCGTGGTATTGGCCGTCCGGCGGGCGATTATGGGTGTGCCATCCGAGGTCTGACCGTTCTGAAAGTCAGCGTTTGGAGTAATGTCAACCGTAATGGTTTGGTCGTTATTGATATGGGGCTTGACGAGAAGTTTGATTGTAGCCGATTTGAATTCATAAGAGGTGATGCCGTATTGGTTTAAGACTTTATACGGAATCTGGTCGCCGACTTCAATCTGAGCGGTTTTATTGTCCAAAGTGATCAGATAAGGACGCGAAAGAATATTAACTTCCTTATCACTCTGCAGGGCGTTGATAACGGCATCGAAGCTTTTATAGATGATCCCAATACCAAGTCCCTGTCCGAGAGGCAAGCCGGTTCCCAGTCGTTCTCCGGTGTTATCAAAGTAGTTGGGCTGAGGATTAGTAGCGCGCATATCGAAGCGGGTGCCGATTCGATTATTTGAGCCGAGATCGTTATGCCATTCGGCGCCGGTGTTGCTTTCCTTTGTTTGCGAAATCTCGACGATGGCGGCCTGAATATAGATTTGAGGGGTCGGTCGATCCAGCTCCGCCAATAATTCCTCGACATACGCAAGTAATTCCGGATTTTCGCGGATGATCAATGTGTTGGTGCGCTCATCGGCAATGACAAGGCCGGCGCCCGGGGTTGCCAGCCGGCTGAGGGCGTTCTGCAGTTCTACCGCATCGGCATATTGACAGCGATAATATTTTATGATAGTATGGCGCTGGATCTTGCGAACATCGCCGATGAAGTAAATGTCGATTCCGTCGATTTTGCGGTAGGCGAGGCCGCTGGAGTTCATAATTGCCGTTATGGCATCTTCCGGGGTGACATTGTTCAGGTTTACCGTGACCCGGCGGTCCTGAATTTCGGGATCGGCGACAAATTTAAGCCCGGTTTTTTCGCTTAGAATTCTCAGGACGTTATTGAAAGAAGCGTCCTTCAGGTTTATTGTGACCATTCCGGTCGGCACAGGATTTTGGCTAAAAAGAAGAGCCGTTGAAACCCACAGCGAGCAAAAGCCGACCTTAAGGATTTTAGAAAAAGTATAATTATTCATCGTCAAGCACTTTCAGATTATATTGTTTATCCTGACAAGTCAGTATCAAAGTATTAGGAGTTATGCGTAAAATTTTCATATTTCTAATACTGTCTCCCGTAAAATATACTTCGCCCTCGATTATGGCGGCCGGTTTGCGTCGGTCATATATGACACCGGATATTTCCAGGTTTTGGGGATTGAATGCGGGAGGCGGTTTAGTTGCCGAAGTGAGGACAGTTTTCTTGGGAACATCAGAAACTGTTGGGGTGGGTCGCAATGTCAATGGAATAGACGGCGAGGCGCCAAACTGAAACGGGTCGCGGTGGTTTCGTCTGGGATATGGAGGAGATACGTTTTGGTCTGGCGCCGTATTTTGTAAAGCCGTCAGGTCGAGAGAGATTATGTTATCGAGAATCTCTTCAATTTTTGCGAGATCGGCAGGTTTTAATTCGAGGCTGGTTTTAGCTTGAACGCTGGTTGAATTTTGTTCATTTTTACTAATGAAATACCATAATCCCAGAGCTGCCAGCATCAACGTTATTAATAGGTACAATATTTTTTTATTACTCTTCATGTTTTGGTCATAATGGTGAACAATACCAGGCTGATATTGAGTTTCGAGTCGGCGCTTTTCGGCGCGGTTATAATAAAGGAATCCACCAGAAGCCAGTAGGGAATTTTTTCAAGTTGGTAATAAAAAGCCACGATTTGATCATAAGTTCCGAGAAAGCGCATCGTGATCGGTTTCTTTAATAAACTCCCTCGAACGAATTCCTGTTCGGGAAGAAAATCGATAAACAGTAGTTGCAGTCCGACATCCTGGGCGTGATGATTAAGGTCACTGATTACCCTGGCGAGGTTCTTGGTTTCAACACAACGGCTGGTGAAAGACTTTTCTATTTCGCTGACATAATTAGATTCGTTTTTGAGGCGATCGTGAGTGGTCTGTATATCAATCGAGCAGAGCTTCAGATAAATTTCATCCAGATTGGACCTGGTTTTTTTGATGTATTCATATTGTTGTAGTTGAGGATTGATAATCAGAAAATTGCCTGCCGCCAGCGCCGCCGAATAGATAAAAATAGCCACTAACATCCAGTGCAACTTGAAAATGTTGCGTAGTAACGAGGGTTTTTTACGGATGTTTTTTTCCATTCAGTAGGCCGCCATAACAAAGGTCATCCGAGGTTGTCCATCTTTTATTTCGATTTTGTTTTGCATGATTTCTATGCGGTTGAATTCGGAGATAAATGCGGAGTCTGTTTCCAGATCTTTTTTTAAAATGTTAATGAAGTTAAGGTCCTGTTGTTTGGGATCGATCAGTGATAATCCGGACATTTTCAGGCGGGGCGCGGATGCGCCGGCCTGTTTTTTCCCAGCGGATGTCGGTGAAGCCAAACTAATTTCTGCCAGGCGCATATTGAGGGGAATTAGCTGGGAAATAGCCTGAAGTTTTTGAGCCCAGGCCGATGGACGCGCCGCATTTTGCTGGTAGAGGCTAATTTTGTCCAGGTTGGAGCGGCGCTGGTGATAAAGCTGCTCAATGACTAATAGTTTCGGCTGGAGCAAACTGATTTCATGATTCATTTTGGCAATATCACGTTTGTATAAGGTTGAGATGAACAGGTTGGTTCGGTAAGTATAGATGAGTGCAGATATTGAAAATAGCCAAATAACACTATAGGTCGCTATCAGATAAAACCGCAGGCGGCGCTGTCGCCTTAGCAAGACAGTATCTCCCAGTAAATTTAAAAGCGGGATATTCATACTATTCCCCCCAGCGCCAATCCTAGAGCAGGCACAGACATTGTGCCCCAGGTTTCGGCTACTTCCGGCGCAACCAATCCCCTCATTGCCGGCTCACAGAATGGATTCCAGAGATAAACCGGTTTTTTTAAGCTGTCTGCCAGTTGATAATCGAATTGCTTCAGCCTGGCGCCGCCCCCTGTTAGAATAATTTTTGAAAGGTGGCTTTCGCAATTTCGAATTTGTCGGTCAAGATCCATAGTGCGAATCGTATCGGCAATCTGCCCGACCGTATGTTGAAGAGCTGTCTCGCGAGCCGGCGCCGGCGGGGCTTCAGATGCTGGGTCAGGGGCTAACGAATCCACCCCTATTTTCATTTCTTCGGCGTTAAGAAAGCTGGTGTGAAAGTGTTGTGCGATAGCATTAGTGATGAAATTACCGCCAAGCGCTAGAGAACTAAAAGACGGCCGCTGTCCGGGGCAGTGGAAACAAATCGTGGAGCGATTGGCGCCCACATTGACAATGGCGACGGTGTCGCTCTCACTGCTGGAATATAATTGGTGAAAACAATTGTAAATCGCCAACTGATCGGGGATAACATTTTCTGCCTCGAGCCCGGCGCGCCGGAGTATTTCGATATGCAGTTCGATTTCTTCGGTGGGAACAAGTGCGACCAGCAACGTCTGGGTTTTTTGCTCCCGATCCTCGCTTAAAACCGAGAAATTGAACTCGATCCGGTCTGTTTCGTAGGGAATCAGGCCGGCCAGGTTTAACCGTATGGCGGCTTTCAGCTCAGCTTCAGGCAATAATGGCAATTCTATTATCCGGATCATGCAACCGGGTGAAGACAAGACGCTTCGGACATGCCGAACTGCCGGGCGGATAGATTTCAGCATTTCTCGCAATATTTGCACGACTACAGTTGAATTCAGATCTTCCGGACGAGCAATTTTTCCGGTTTTGTAAATATCGAGAGCCTCCCAGAACTCAATCTGCAGATGTGTCTTTTGACGTAAAACCATAACCTTGAATACATTACTGCCAATATCGATGATAGCTATTCTGTTATTTAAAAACATGATTATAGCCTGTTAATTCCGTTGCCAACTGCCGCGTACGACCCGCTTTTGATTATTATCTTGATCCACGTAAGGACTGAAACCCGGCGGACAATGATAATAGATGGTCTGTCCGGAGTCGTTAATTTCAACATCGCCTTGTGATTCAACTATATTGGCTATGATCGGACCGGTCAAAAAAGAACCGTTCTTGAAAGATACCTTACCGGTCGAATAAACCATCCCAATGATATTCAAATTTGAGTGGCCGGTAATGTCCACTTCAGTTTGCACGGTGTCGGCGCAAATCACGGCCGGATAATAAATATCGGTGCCGGGTATAAGTTGAGCGTTAATGGTGACTCCATATTTGAACGTCACCCCTTTTGTGACAATCAGGGTGCCGTTTAGAGAAGTGCCATTTTTCATTTCGACTTCACCGTCAATAAAGTGAATGCCATCGGGCAGTGTATCGCTGAAACTCTGATCTCCATAATAATAATAATCGGCAATATGATAATAGTAATTCAGGTCCACTGTGGGCAAATTATCGTATTGGGACAAACCTTTGCCTTCGCAGTATGATATAACCAAATCACCTTGAACATCAATGCTCGTACAGTAAGACAAAATATGATTGAAGGGATTGTCTATATAAAGCTCGACATCCAGTCGGCATTGAGCCGAACCGGCCACGCCGGTAGATGACAGAATGAGAGCGGTCGAGTCATAAACAACCGAAACCTCATCATTGCTAAACGTGGCGTATGTGTCAGAACCATGATTAATGCGCCAGAGCGCCAGATTAAGACCGCCCTCTGCGCGCCAAAAGGCCAGAGCTCTTTGCTCCTGTTGAACGGCATGCTGTCCTTCAAAGGCGGCCAGAGCCAGGAAGCTGGTTCCCAGGGTTGTCAGAATCAGAAACCAAATGAATACCAGCGCTAAAACACTACCTTTTTCGGAACGAAATATTTGTTTGATCCAAACCATTTTATAAAAAACCCAAATACCAGTTAATAATTGGTTGTCCGGACACAATTGTCGCGATGGCACCGATCGCAAGGAAAGGCGCATACGGCAAGCGTCCGTCCATCTTTAATCCCTTTATTAAAACCAATCCAATACCCACCAATCCAGCCAGAATGAAACTAATAAAAATGGCTAAAATTGTACCTGATAGACCTAAATATAAGCCCACCAGAATTGCCAGTTTGACATCTCCTCCTCCGAGACACTCTTTTTTAAATAGCAATCGACCGAATACAGACCAGAAGAACATTATACCGGCGCCCACCAAAAGCCCCAATCCGGCATCTATCGGGTTACGTGGCGTTGTGATCAGGAGCAGTGTCACCCCACAGAGCAAGCCGGTGAGGATCAAAATATTTGGGATTTTATGAAATTCAATATCAATAAAAACGATCACAATTAAATAGACCAGCAAAATACCATAAAAATAAGCGCTTGTAGTCCATCCAAATTTGTAAAAAAGCATGACGAATGCCAAACCTGTCAGAATTTCCACTAATGGATAACGTCCGGATATTTTATGATCACAGTGGCGGCATTTCCCCCTTAATATCACATAGCTAATGATTGGCAGGTTGTCGTAAAAGCGGATGGGATTGGTACAATGCGGGCAATGAGAAGGCGGCCTGATTATGGACAGGTTCCGCGGCAGGCGATAAATCAACACATTGAGAAAACTACCGGCAATTGCCCCCGCGATAAAAAGAATTACGTATATCATGATCATAGGTAAAATCAATTCCTGAAATAAACTTTTAAATCAGTAGCAAGAGAATGTCCATTTTTTTCCTGTAGAGCGATCCGGAGATTAAGACATTTCTGTGAATCGGCAGTGGCGCCCCGGTAAAAATTCAAAGTATCGACACAATTGATAAGCAGGCGTTGAATCTCACCGCTACTGTTTTGAAAAACCAGATCGCGCCCGCTTTTATAATACAATGATAAGGTGTCAATTTTCAAACATGCTCCGCTTTGTACCACCTC
>JALOAB010000069.1 GCA_023229045.1 Fidelibacterota bacterium | reverse complement strand
TGATGGCGCTGTTACGCAAATTGAAAATCGCCTGTAATCTGACCTATCTGCTAATCTCTCACGATTTGTCCACCGTACGCCTGTTAGCTGATCGAATTATGGTAATGCGCGATGGAAAAATCGTCGAAACCGGTAACGTCAGCGAGATTTTTCAAACGCCAAAAAATGAATATACCCGGGCGCTGGTTCTCAAATCTGGAATTTTATCCCAATGAGTATGCCTGTGCTTATCGTAAAACAATTGTCAGTGTCATTGCCAACCGCAACTGGCACATTCCAAATTCTTGATAATATAAATTTCGCACTGTCGCCACAAACCTTGACGGCCATCGTAGGCGAATCCGGTTGCGGAAAAACGACTCTCTGTAAGACTCTTCTGGGCTTGCTCAATCCAAAATTTAAGATTGCAGGAAACCTGACTCTGACTAATGCCGCCGGAACGACAATATCTTTCGACCTTAACGAGTCCGATGAATTGAATGCGATCCGTGGACGGCGCATCGGTCTGCTCTTCCAGGAACCGACCTCGACACTAAATCCCGTGCTTAAAATCGGTCGCCAACTTAGCGACGCACTGCTCGTTCCAGATCAAAAAGAATGTATCAATCTTCTCGAGCAGGTCGGCTTTGACGAACCCGATCGCATCGCCTGCTCTTATCCCCATGAATTATCCGGCGGTCAGGCTCAACGGGCGGCTCTGGCGCTGGCTTTGGCGGGACGCCCGGAAATTTTAATTGTCGATGAACCGGCGACAGCACTGGACAGTATTGCCCGCGAGGAATTCTTCAATCTGATGCATCAGTTGCAAACCTCGTCCGGCTCGACCGTATTGATGGTTACCCACGATTGGCGTTTCCTGGCAAAAATGGCAGCCCAATTGATTGTTATGCATTCCGGTCGAATAGTGGAAACAGGATCACCTCAAGCCATCCTCGGGCAACCGGCACATCCATATACCCGCAAGTTGCTTGAAATCCAGCGGGCTATTCGCCTGGGTCAGTGGCCTGAGGAAGTTTTACTAAGTAATGATAAGTGCTCTTAAGTACTATTAAGAATGTTTGAGACTAATTACATTTTCAAGAAGAGATTCCCACAGGTACGCAGTTCTAAAAATTTCTTATCAGGACTTATAAGCACTTACAAGAACTTAAAAGAACTTATCTTAAAAATGCGGTAATTAGCCGTTTTTTTTCTAAATTTCGCCCGAGTTTTTGATAATACCACACTATAAAAGGATTTGAATGATTTTGGTGGACAGAAAATACTGGATCGGTATAGCTAAAGGGCTGGCGATCGTAGCATTGGTCTATCTTTTCCTCCTGAGCGTGACCCTGATCGGCGATACGTTTAAATTGATGGGCAAGGGATTCGCCGAGAAAATTATGAATGGCGTCTCCAATCCATTCGTAGGAGTTTTTACGGGCATGCTTTGTACGGCGATCGTACAGAGTTCATCGTTGACGACTTCGCTCGTCATCGGAATGGTAGCGGGAAACGTCCTGACCATCAACCTGGCCATCCCGATCATCATGGGCGCCAATATCGGGACGACTATAACCAATGTTATCGTTTCTCTGGGACATATTAGCAAGAAAGACGAATTCGAACGCGCTTTTGCCGTCGCTACCATGCATGATTTTTTCAATATCCTGACTGTCATTATCGTTTTCCCGCTTCAATATTTCTTTAATATTCTGGGAGTTTTTGCCGGTTTCATTGCCACCACTTTTGAAAATATCGGCGGACTCAGGGTCATCAATCCCCTGGGAAAAATCCTGGCGCCGGTAGCCCGGTTGATTATCGATTTATTTCCCAATCATCTTTGGATCAATATTCTGATAGCCCTAATTATATTATTCTTCGCTCTGACTTATATAGTAAAAGTAATCAAGTCGCTCGTACTGGCAAAAGTCGAGCTCTTTTTTGATCAATATATTTTCAAAAATACATCCCGGGCTTTTTTCCTCGGATTGGTAATGACTGCTACTGTTCAAAGCAGTTCGATTACAACCAGCTTAGTCGTTCCATTGGCGGCCGCGGGTGTATTATCTCAAAAGAAGATTTTTCCGTATGCCGTTGGAGCCAATATCGGCACCACGATTACCGCTTTTTTGGCGGCGATAGCGATCAACTCGGTCAGCGCCATCACGATCGCTTTTGCTCATACGCTGTTTAATTTGATTGGTGCCGGCATATTTCTACCGCTTTCCAAAATTCCCATTACGCTAGCCAAAATCCTGGCGCGTCTGACTCGCAAAAACCGACTCTATGCAATTTTATATGTAATAACAGTATTCTTTATTATACCAATAATATTTATCTTTCTGACGAGGTAGTTATGTTTACCGAATTTTTAAAAATCTGGAAAAAGAAGAGTCTGACCGCGGAGACTCTGGGTCAAGCGCTCAAGATGCTGATGAAGACCCGCGAGATGTTTGTAGAGTCGATGTGGTCCTTGCGCGAAAGCGATACCGGCGAATTACGTCTGGATATATATCAGCACGATAAGACCATCAATAAACTGGAGCGGGATATTCGTAAAAAACTGATGACGCATTTGATGATTTCAGATAAGAGCGAGGTCATTTCCGCGCTAACTCTGACCAGTGTCGTGAATGACGTTGAAAGGATTGGAGATTATACCAAGAACATCGCCGATCTGGCAATTCTGCATAAGAAAACCCTGCATGCCGCCAACTTCGAAGAGACTGTGGTCAGTATCGAAAAGCGAGTCAAAGACTTTTTCGACTGGACGATCAAGGCTTTCCCTGAATCGGACAAAGAGCTCGCCCGCCAGGTTATTCAGCAGTATAAAGATGTATCCTGTGACAGCGCCATTTTGACCAACACTCTGGTAAAGGGTGAATGCCAGCTGAATATTTCCGATGCCGTTACGCTGGCTCTGTATGCCCGCTTCCTGAAACGCGTCGCGGCTCATCTTTTTAATATTTGCACCAGTATCGTCAATCCATTCCATCGGATCGGTTTCAAAGAAAAAAACAACGAAATTAACAACTAAGGAATCCAACGTGTCAATCAGTGTTACAAAACGAAGTGAAGATTATGCCAAATGGTATACCGACGTCGTTCT
This sequence comes from Fidelibacterota bacterium, assembly GCA_023229045.1. Classification (GTDB taxonomy): domain Bacteria; phylum Fidelibacterota; class UBA2242; order UBA2242; family UBA2242; genus JAGNGI01. The sequence goes on along the minus strand of JALOAB010000069.1, from coordinate 6,429 downwards.
GAAAGCCGAGATGGCTGAGTACGGCCCGGTCAAGGGCACCATGATCATCCGCCCTTATGGTTATGCAATCTGGGAGAGAATTCGCGACATCGCTGATAATTTTTTCAAGGAAACCGGCCATGTCAACGCCTATTTCCCAATGTTCATTCCGGAAAGTTACATGAAACGCGAAGCCGAGCATGTCGAAGGTTTCGCGCCGGAATGCGCCATTGTAACAATCGGCGGCGGCAAACCACTCGAAGAACCGTTGTATATACGTCCAACTTCGGAGACTATCATTTGGGCCAGTTACAAAAAATGGATTCGTAGTTACCGCGACCTGCCGATTTTAATTAACCAATGGGCTAATATCGTGCGCTGGGAAATGCGCACCCGGCTTTTCCTGCGTACCACCGAATTTCTCTGGCAGGAAGGTCACACCGCCCATGCCACTGCGGCAGAAGCCGAAGAAGAAGCCATGCGTATCCTGGAAATATACCGTCAAATTTCCGAAGATTACCTCGCCATGCCGGTCTTGGTCGGTCGCAAAACCGAGTCCCAGAAATTCGCCGGCGCGGTGCATACCTATGCCATCGAAGCCATGATGGGTGACAAAAAAGCTCTGCAGGCCGGAACTTCGCATTATCTCGGTCAGAATTTCGCCAAGGCTTTCGACGTTACCTTTTTGAATAAATCCAACCAGCTCGAATATGTTTATGCCACTAGTTGGGGTGTCAGTACGCGCCTGATCGGCGGATTAATTATGGCGCACGGTGATGACAAGGGTTTGATCTTACCGCCCCGCGTGGCGCCCTACCAGGTTGTGATCGTACCAATCTGGAAAAGCGACGCCGAAAAAAGCCAGATCAACGAACTGGTCAGTAAACTCACTGCCGGCTTGAAATCCGAACAGATTCGCTTCCATTACGACCACCGTGAGCAGGAAACTCCCGGCTGGAAATTCAATCAGTATGAAATGAAAGGCGTACCAATCCGGCTCGAAGTCGGTCCTAAAGATGTTGCTAAAAACCAGGTAGTCCTGGTGCGGCGCGATCCGACCAACGATGAATCCGCCGGGCGCAAACAGTTTATCCCGGCCGATAACGCACCGGCAATTATCAAAAATATGCTGGAAGAAATTCAGACTAATCTGTTCCAACGCGCCCACGATTTCCGGGATAAGAATACATTAAATGCTGAAAATTATGACCAGTTTAAAGAGTTGATTGAGGCGGGTAGTTTTATCCGGGTCTTCTGGGCTGGCAACGGCGCTGACGAAGCCCGCATTCAGGAAGAAACCAAAGCCACCATTCGTGTTATTCCGTTCGAACAGAAAGAAAAAGGTACTTGTTTCTATACCGGTAAACCGGCCGATCAGATTGTAATTTTTGCCCGCGCTTATTGAAATTCGCCATTCGATTGTCATTGGTAGTCACTGATAGTCATATATGGTCATCTTTTGTTATAAAGGCAATAAGGCATTATGTCATTCAATTGTTGAGCCAAGCGTAGCTCCGACAGTTGCCAGTCAAAGCCTGATCTTCGACCGGACTCTACCGGGCGGGTGGCGGATCATTTTTAAGTAAGACATGACAAATTTGAAATTTTCAATCTCAAATCTCCGGTAATTTAGTCTAATGGCGATAGTTCAATCCCGGGCATTCGTTATCAAGACGATACCTTTTCAGGACACCAGCCTGATAGTACGCATGTTTACCGAATCGCATGGCAAGGTAACATTGCTCGCCAAAGGCGCCCGCAATCTGAAAAGTCCCTACCGCGGTTACCTTGAATCGCTAAGCCTGCTGGAAGTGCAATTCTATTTCAAGCCGACCCGCGACATCCAGACGCTCAGTAAAATTGAAACCATTCGTGGTTTTTTATATAATTGTACCGAAATGCGGACTACTTTTCTGGCAACTGCCATGCTGGAATGCCTTGATAAATTCATTCGCGATCATCATGAAGACGCTCCGATATTCGAATTAGTGCTGGATACGCTGGATTACATGGACACGCACCGCGCCAACAGCGCATCAGCATTTATTTATTTTATCCTAAACCTGACAACGCTGATGGGTTACCGGATCGATCTGGATTCAATTAAAAAAACTGAAAGATCGATTCTTTCCGTTCCGGATAACCGGCTTGAATTTTTGAAAAAAATCGAAGATGCCGATATCCGAATTGGATTGCCGGATTTGCCAGAAGGGTTTTCGGTCGGTGGAATTGCACTATCTATAGTAAATTATCTGGCATTTCAGATGGATTTACCGGTTAAACTAAAAAGCCTGGAGATCCTCTCGCAAATTACCCAGTCGAACGACCGGAAGGAATGACTTCATGAATTATTACAATTATCACCAATACAATCGCCCTCAATCCAATTTCATTCGTCCGCGTTTATTCCGGGGCGCGGTGCGCAATCTTATCATCGCCAATGTAGCGGTTTTTTTGATTATGCTGGTTTTCCAGGCTCAGCGCTTTTTTTCACTCAATTTTGGCCTGGTGCCGGCTTTCGTACTGACGAAAGGATATGTTTGGCAGTTATTTACTTACATGTTCATTCACGGTGGATTCGGGCATCTTTTCTTGAATATGTTCGTACTCTGGATGTTCGGTATGGAGATCGAAAATTACTGGGGCAAACGCGAATTCTGTAAGTTTTATTTGATTACGGGAATCGGTTCCGGTTTGATTACGATGCTGTTCAGCGCTCATTCCCAGATTCCGGTCGTCGGCGCCAGTGGAGCGATTTATGGCGTATTGGTGGCTTTTGCCATGCTCTTCCCGGAACGTTATATTTACTTTTATTTCCTGATCCCGATCAAAGCTAAATATTTCGTCATGATTATGGTCGTCATCACCTTCTTTTCGACGATGGCGCCGGCAACCAGTAATATCAGCCATCTAACGCATCTCGGCGGTCTGGTTATTGCTTACATTTATCTCTCACGCTATAAATTACGCGCCATTTTGCGTCGTCAGGGACTTTCGGTCAACTGGCGCTGGCCAAACCTGAAGATAAAAATTCCCTTCCGCAATCTGCGCTGGAGGCGACCAGAAAAGAAAGGCCAAAAGGCTGAGACGCCGATTAACTCGAATTATCAGACCGAAGAGACTATGCGCGAGGAACTCGACCGCATTCTGGATAAAATCAGCGCCGCAGGCTATGATCACCTGACTGAACAGGAGAAGTCTACCCTCTATCTGCTCAGCAAATACTTCGCTGATAAAGATCGGGGGAAGAGCTAATTAGTTGCGAGTCATTTATAGCTATTAACCGCTGGCGCGGCGTCATTCATAGTCATTCATAGTCATACAATAGTCAATCAATAGTTATTCGGGTAGTGGCGAAAGGATTTGCCTTTTCATTACGTTTTACGATTTACGGGTTGCGTTTTCTATCGTCCTGAAATAGTTGGCAATAAAATCATGTTTTCAGGAAAATTTTCGGTAGCCAGCGCCCGGTGCGACGCTGATAATCGCGATATTCCTGACCAAACTTGGCAATTAGTATTTTCTCTTCGTACGCGGCGATAAAATTGTAAAAGCCAAAGATCGCCAGCCAGACGATCAAAGCGGCGATCGACAGACTGGAAATCACAAGCCCGAGATAGCATAATATCGCTGAAAGATAAACCGGATGACGCACGAACCGAAAAGCGCCGCTCCGCACCACTCCGGCGGGACGACAAGCGGCATGTACAATAAAATGACTGATCATAATTAAATAACCTGATAATATCCAGACTGGGATCGCTATCGTCAAGCGCATTGGATTAGGTACCGTTTCCGCACTTAACGTCGTCCACTTCACCCAGAATGAATCGGTTAGCCAGATTACCATAAAAATCAAAAATGCGATCAACTGACCAGTATCGCCGAGCGGATGTTCACCATTTTTTTCTTTCAATTGCGATTTATTTGAATTTTCTTGATCGGAATTCATCGGCTTTGCTTTCATCTTTGATATTGCTCCGGTAAAATGTACCAGCATATTTGCCAATCGTTAAAATAAATAATCAATAACCAAACCGACAGAGCGGCTAACGAAAGACTGGTCAGCACCAATCCCAGACAACCCAGCATCATCGCCCAAAAAACTGGCTGGCGGATTGATTTAAAAAGGCCCGTTCTTATTAAACCGTCGGGATTTCGGCTATCAGTTGTGGTTATTTGACTGGTTTTAAACAATATGCCAGCCAGTATCCAGATAGGAATTGCGATAGTAAGACATACCGGAGCGGAAATCACTTCCGATGCAAAGGTCGTCCAGTTCAGCCAGAAAGAATCGACCGACCAAACCACCATCATTAACAGCATTGCAATCAAATGACCCGTATCGCCTCCGGGAAATCTGCCATTTTTCTTCATTAATTGAGTCGATAACATTCCAGATGTAGTTCAATTAACAGTTATCCGGCGCAGATTCAGCCTCCGGCAAAATGTCTCCAGGTTCATTATGAGGGCGAGGATTCTTAAAACGCTCGTGAAACTTTTTATAAAAACCACCATGATGCTCGTCCTTGGGATGTCCGTGTGGCCCGGATTTGAACAGGATATGGCTCATCAGGATCAAACCCCAGGCTTGCCAGAAAGTGATGGTCGGCAGACTGAAAAGGGTCGGCATCAACCAGTTCCACAACAACATCAGGATCAGACCGAATACAAATGCCGCCGTGGCCGCCAGAGCTGTACCGCCAATACCCCAGAGTATATAACAAAGCGGATTATGACGTTTTCTAATAGATTCCATTACATTACTCCCTTCATTTTTCTTGAAAATCGGTTAGACGTTCACGGAGATATTTGATCGCTTGGCGTTTGCGCGCCAGCAGGGTATTGATGGAAACGCCCTCCATTTCGGCGATCTCCCGAAAGGTCATTTCATGCAATGCTTGCAGAACGATGACGCGCTTTTGCGGCTCCGGTAATTCCTCAATAGCTTGATAAAGATTTTCTACCAGACCCTCCTGATCTTCAATATCCAGTAAATCCAGATCAACCTGACCGAATAATTCTTCGGTCAGGTCCTGCTCAAAACGCTCACCGCTTTTGCGTCGACGATACCAGTCGATTATCCGATTTTGCGCGACGGTGTACAACCAGGCCATCAGGTTATCGATCGGCTCCATTGCATTCAGGTGTTTCAGTGCCTGAACAAAGACTTCCTGCAGAATGTCTTCAGCATCCCGCAGGTTGCTGATTCTGGCGCGAATAAAACGCAGAAGTCCACGACGTTCACGAGTGTAGTTGGTTGCCAGCTTATTGATCAAAATAGTCTCCATTTCAACCTTAAAGACGGATCAGGAGACAAATTATTGTATTCCGGTGAAGTTTTTTTGAAAATTTTTTTATTGGGATTGAGCATTTGAATATTCTGTTGTCATTCGATTGTCATTCGATAGTCATTGTCCGGCGATTGCCGGAGTCATTCATGGTCATTCGATAGTCACTCGATAGCTGAGCGAAGCGAAGTCCGGTTAACAATCCGGCATTTGGCGGATTACTGCCGGATCATTCGTAGTCATTCAATTGTCATACGATGGTCAACTGAAGTAACCGATAGTCGCTGGTTGTCATTGATCGTCAATCTATTTCAGGACGATCAGGCCGTCACTGTTTTTACCGTCAGGTCTTTCGGATGTTTGTTAATACGCTCGAACGTACTCTTCTTGATGCGATAAACATGCGGATGCCCGGCAGTCTTGAAATAATACTTTTCAGCGACCTCTTTGCCGATTAAAACGCTACAGATTTCTTTATCTTGTGCAAAGATCGTCACACGTAGCCGTGGTGAATCCAGACCGTACTTCATCAGCGATTTAGGCTGATAGCTCTCCAACTCGTCCACGCTCAAATCACGGTAATCCTCCAGCCAGCTACGCATCAGGCTTTGATCAACCTGTAGAGTCTCCGGTGCGACGACCATCCAGTTTACTGAATCGATCTTAGTTGCGGTAAATTCCTGATTGGCAATCTTCCAGACGATGCGATCGGCGTTTTCGTCATCGAAACCCACTACTTTTTTATCCTGTAAATCGAACGCGCCTTTTTCGAGACCATCCATGGTCCATTTTTCAATGGTAAAAATCGGTGGGCGAGTCTCCTCCTTAGCGTAAAAACCACCGCCGGCGCTGGACGCTGTATCGCCCACGCTGAAACTGGTGTGCGCCAAACTTTCACCGATTTCCAGATTGATTTTAATAGCCGGTTTTGCCAGGCCGTACTTTTTCAAATCGGTCGGTTCTTCTGCGATAAAATCCTTTGCCCTGCCACTGGACAGGCGATTCAACAGCGATTTGACCTCGCCATCGTTGGCCGGGAGAGTTACCGGCGCTGTAATCCGCCACTTCCCGGCGCTTTTTTCGAGACTGACCGTACCTTGACTGCGGGAAACCAGACTGATTTTACGCACATCGTCAACATTGAAATGCATTATCTTCT